>NZ_JBHFKV010000048.1:0-30267 GCF_042879355.1 Photorhabdus sp. RM71S
TTTCGGTCAGTTGTGTATAGGCCATAGTGCATTTTCCTTTGGCGAGAAAGATGCCTACTATAGCAACTGACCGCCCTTCTGAAAAATTGCACTTATTAGTCGAATCTGCCCGTTATTACAATTTAAGTGATGAAGAACTTAGCCAATTTATTGGTAAAGCCAGTAATTTTGGTCAACAGGAATATAGTAATAACCAGCTCATTACTCCAGTAGTCAACAGTAGTGATGGCACGGTCAAGGTATATCGGATTACCCGCGAATATACAACAAATGCTTATCAAGTAGACGTAGAACTCTTTCCCTACGGTGGTGAGAATTACCAGTTAAATTATAAATTCAAAGATTTCTGGAATGCCTCCTATTTATCCATCAAGTTAAATAATAAAAGAGAACTTATTCGAACTGAAGGAGCTCCTCAGGTCAACATAGAATATTCAGAACATATCACATTAAGTACCACTGATATCAGTCAACCTTTTGAAATTGGCCTAACAAGAGTACTTCCTAATACTAATTACGCCTATGCTGCCGCAAAATTTACCGTTGAGGAATATAACCAATACTCTTTCCTGCTAAAACTCAATAAAGCAATTCGCTTATCCCGTGCAACAGAATTGTCACCCACTATTCTGGAAGGCATTGTGCGCAGTGTTAATCCACAACTGGATATCAACACAGAAGTATTAGGTAAAGTTTTTCTGACTAAATATTATATGCAGCGTTATGCTGTTAATGCTGACACTGCCCTAATACTATGCAATGCGCTTATTTCACAACGCTCATATGATAATCAACCTAGCCAATTTGATCGCCTGTTTAATACGCCATTACTGAGCGGCCAATATTTTTCTACCGGAGATGAAGAGATTGATTTAAATCTAGGTAGCACCGGTGATTGGCGCAAAACCATGCTCAAGCGTGCATTTAATATCGATGATGTCTCACTCTACCGCTTGCTTAAAATTACCGACCATAATAATAAAGACGGAAAGATTAAAAATAGCCTAAAGAATCTTTCCAATTTATATATCGGGAAATTACTGGCAGAAATCCATCAATTAACCATTGATGAATTGGATTTATTGCTGGTTGCTGTGGGTGAAGGGGAAACTAATTTATCCGCTATCAGTGATAAACAATTGACTACCTTGATCAGAAAACTCAATACCATTACCGGCTGGTTACAGACACAGAAGTGGAGCGTGTTCCAGTTATTTATCATGACCGCCACCAGCTATAACAAAACGCTCACGCCTGAAATTAAGAATCTGCTAGATGCCGTCTACCATGGTTTACAAGGTTTTGACAAAGACAAAGCAGATTTACTACATGCCATGGCGCCCTATATTGCGGCCACCTTGCAATTATCATCGGAAAATGTCGCCCATTCAGTACTGCTTTGGGCAGATAAGTTACAGCCCGGCGACGGCGCAATGACAGCAGAAAAATTCTGGGACTGGTTGAATACTCAATATACGCCGGGTTCATCGGAAGCAGTAGAAACGCAGGAACATATCGTTCAGTATTGTCAGGCTCTGGCACAATTGGAAATGGTTTACCACTCCACCGGCATCAACGAAAACGCCTTCCGCCTGTTTGTGACAAAACCAGAGATGTTTGGCACGTCAACTGAGGCAATACCTGCACATGATGCCCTTTCATTGATCATGCTGACGCGTTTTGCAGATTGGGTGAACGCTCTAGGTGAAAAAGCCTCCTCGGTATTAGCGGCATTTGAAGCTAACACGTTAACAGCAGAGCAACTGGCTGATGCCATGAATCTTGATGCTAATTTGCTGCTGCAAGCCAGTACTCAAGCACAAAATCATCAACATCTTCCGCCTGTGACGCAAAAAAATGCGTTCTCCTGTTGGACATCTATCGATACTATCCTGCAATGGGTTAATGTCGCACAGCAATTGAATGTCGCCCCACAGGGTGTTTCCGCTTTGGTCGGGCTGGATTATATTCAATCAATGAAAGAGACACCGACCTATGCCCAGTGGGAAAATGCGGCAGGCGTGTTAACCGCCGGATTGAATTCACAACAGGCCAATACATTACACGCTTTTCTGGATGAATCTCGCAGTGCCGCATTAAGTACCTACTATATCCGTCAAGTTGCTAAGGCCGCGGCGGCTATTAAAAGCCGTGATGACTTGTATCAATACTTACTGATTGATAATCAAGTTTCCGCTGCAATCAAAACCACCCGGATCGCCGAAGCCATTGCCAGCATTCAATTGTACGTCAACCGGGCATTGGAAAATGTGGAAGAAAATGCTAATTCAGGGGTTATCAGCCGCCAATTCTTTATCGACTGGGACAAATACAACAAACGCTACAGCACCTGGGCGGGTGTTTCTCAATTAGTTTACTATCCAGAAAACTATATTGATCCGACCATGCGCATCGGACAAACCAAAATGATGGACGCATTACTGCAATCCGTCAGCCAAAGCCAATTAAACGCCGATACGGTCGAAGACGCCTTTATGTCTTATCTGACTTCGTTTGAACAGGTGGCTAATCTTAAAGTTGTTAGTGCATATCACGATAATATTAATAACGATCAAGGGCTAACCTATTTTATCGGCCTCAGTGAAACTGATACCGGTGAATATTATTGGCGCAGTGTCGATCACAGTAAATTCAGCGACGGTAAATTCGCGGCTAACGCCTGGAGCGAGTGGCACAAAATTGATTGTCCAATTAATCCTTACCAAAGCACGATTCGGCCAGTAATGTACAAATCCCGCTTGTATCTGCTCTGGTTGGAACAAAAGGAGATCACCAAACAGACCGGAAATAGTAAAGATGGCTATCAAACCGAGACAGATTATCGTTATGAGCTGAAATTAGCGCATATCCGTTATGACGGCACCTGGAATACGCCAATTACCTTTGATGTCAATGAAAAAATATCCAAACTAGGGCTGGCAAAAAATAAAGCGCCTGGGTTCTATTGTGCCGGTTATCAGGGTGAAGATACGTTGCTGGTGATGTTTTATAATCAACAGGATACACTGGATAGTTATAAAACCGCTGCAATGCAAGGGCTATATATCTTTGCCGATATGGCATCCAAAGATATGACCCCAGAACAGAGCAATGTTTATCGGGATAATAGTTATCAACAATTCGATACTAATAATGTCAGAAGAGTGAATAACCGCTATGCAGAGGATTATGAAATCCCTTCATCGGTAAATAGCAATAACAGTTATGGCAGAGGAGAATATAACCTCAGTATGGTGCATGGTGGAGATATTCCAATTATCCGTTACCAAGCATCATCAAGTGATTTAAAAATCCATATCTCACCTAAGTTAAGAATTACCTATGAAGGAGCTGATGAGCGAACTCGTCATCAATGCAACCTGATAAAAAAATATGGCAAATTGGGTGATAAATTTATTGTCTATACCAATCTGAGTGTCAATACACAATGGACATCAAATAAAAAGTTAATATACCCGGTATATCAATATAGTGGAAACACCACTAATAATAGTCAGGGTAGATTGCTGTTTTATCGGGATAACCAAATTGGTAAAGTAAGTGTCTTTCTTCCTAATTGGGGAAAAAGCCTATATTCAGAAGTTACCAATAGTGATAACGGCTATATTATAGACACTTCTAATCAAGAACCTTTATTTAAGCAATATCTCTATATGGAGGACACGAATAATGGGCTCCGTATTATTGCTACTGATGTCTATAACGCGGAAGAGATCAAAACTGCAATTCCTGCTGCAAAAGTTCAGATAACAGTAAAAGCGGGTAGCAAAGAACAAACTTTTACCGCGGATAAAGATGTCTCCGTTCAGCCATCACCTAGTTTTGATGAAATGTATTATCAATTTAATACCCTCGAAATAGATGGTACTGGTCTGAATTTTAATAATAATTCAGCCAGTATTGATGTCACCTTTACTGCATTGGCGGAGGATGGGCGCAAGTTAGGTTATGAAAGTTTCAGTATTCCTGTCACCCGCAAGGTGAGTACCGATAATGCCCTGACCCTTCACCATAATGAAAATGGTGCGCAATATATGCAATGGCAAGCCTATCGTACTCGCCTGAATACCCTATTTGCCCGCCAGTTGGTTGCACGCGCTACTACCGGAATCGATACAATTCTGAGTATGGAAACTCAGAATATTCAGGAGCCTGTTTTATGGAGTGATAATTTTACTGCAACATTACCAATATACGACTCAAGTCTTCATGGTAACAGCAAAAATATCACAATTATGTTAGGAAACAGTGAAAAACAATCTGATCAAAAAAATGTCATTTATCAGGGTGAACTAACAGATAAAAATCAATTAATTAATCTCTCTGAAACTTATATATCCGTAAAAGAGCGTAGTAACAATACAAAACCAGTGGATAATAAAGGGAACGATAGCTGGATTTATTTATTTGTAAAATATTCTGCTGATCCAATAAAAATTGGCGAGTTTTGGTTTAAGAATGGTACGAATTTTCAAGGTTATTATCCCAAAGGTAATGAAAAAAAACGTGATCCTATTTTTATAGAAAATCAAAAAACTGAACCGATGGATTTCACCGGCGCTAACAGCCTTTATTTCTGGGAACTGTTCTACTATACCCCGATGCTGGTTGCTCAACGTTTGTTGCATGAACAAAACTTTGACGAAGCTAACCGCTGGCTGAAATATGTCTGGAGCCCATCCGGGTACATTGTCCACGGCCAGATTCAAAACTACCAGTGGAACGTCCGCCCGTTACTGGAAGACACCAGTTGGAACAGTGATCCTTTAGATTCCGTCGATCCTGACGCGGTAGCACAACACGATCCAATGCACTACAAAGTCTCAACCTTTATGCGCACCCTTGATCTGTTGATAGCACGCGGCGATCACGCTTACCGCCAACTGGAGCGAGATACACTTAACGAAGCGAAGATGTGGTATATGCAAGCGCTGCATCTGTTAGGCGATAAACCTTATCTGCCGCTGAGTACCACATGGAGTGATCCACGGCTGGACAGAGCCGCTGATATTACTACCCAAAATGCTCACGCCAGCTCAATAGCCGCTCTGCGGCAGAGTACACCGGCACTTTTAGCATTGCTCAGCGCCAATACCCTGACCGATCTCTTCTTGCCACAAATCAATGAAGTGATGATGAATTACTGGCAGACATTAGCTCAGAGAGTATACAACCTGCGTCATAACCTCTCTATCGACGGTCAGCCGCTCTATCTGTCAATCTATGCCACGCCGGCGGACCCGAAAGCGTTACTCAGCGCGGCGGTTGCCACATCTCAAGGCGGAGGCAATCTACCAGAGCCATTTATGTCCCTGTGGCGTTTCCCGCACATGCTGGAAAATGCACGCAGCATGGTTAGCCAGCTCACCCAGTTCGGCTCCACATTACAAAATATTATCGAACGTCAGGACGCGGAAGCACTCAATGCGTTATTACAAAATCAGGCCGCAGAGCTGATATTGACTAACCTGAGCATTCAGGACAAAACCATTGAAGAATTGGATGCCGAGAAAGCTGTGCTGGAAAAATCCAAAGCAGGGGCACAATCGCGCTTTGATAGCTACAGCAAACTGTATGATGAAAACATCAACGCTGGTGAAAACCAAGCCATGACGCTACGAGCGTCCGCAGCCGGGCTTACCACAGCAGTTCAGGCATCCCGTCTGGCTGGCGCTGCGGCTGATTTAGTGCCTAACATCTTCGGCTTCGCCGGTGGTGGTAGCCGCTGGGGAGCTATCGCTGAGGCAACAGGTTATGTGATGGAATTCTCCGCTAATGTTATGAACACCGAAGCGGATAAAATTAGCCAATCTGAAACCTACCGTCGTCGCCGTCAGGAGTGGGAGATCCAGCGTAATAATGCCGAAGCGGAGCTGAAACAACTCGATGCCCAACTTAAATCGTTGGCAGTACGCCGTGAAGCCGCCGTATTGCAAAAAAACAGCCTGAAAACCCAGCAAGAACAGACCCAATCTCAACTGACCTTCCTGCAACGTAAGTTCAGCAATCAAGCGTTGTACAACTGGCTACGTGGCCGGCTGGCGGCGATTTACTTCCAGTTCTACGATTTGGCTGTCGCACGTTGTTTAATGGCAGAACAGGCTTACCGTTGGGAACTCAATGATGACTCTGCCCGCTTCATTAAACCGGGTGCCTGGCAAGGAACCTATGCCGGCCTGCTTGCTGGTGAAACTTTAATGCTAAGTCTGGCACAAATGGAAGATGCCCATTTGAAACGCGATAAACGTGCACTGGAGGTCGAACGCACAGTGTCGCTGGCCGAAGTTTATGCTGGGTTACCGCAAGATAAAGGCCCATTCTCCCTAACTCAGGAAATCGAGAAGCTGGTGAATGAAGGCTCAGGCAGTGCCGGCAGTGGTAATAATAATTTGGCATTTGGCACCGGCGCGGACACTAAAACCTCTTTGCAGGCATCCATTTCATTAGCTGATTTGAAAATTCGTGAGGATTACCCGGAATCCATTGGCAAAATCCGACGTATCAAACAGATCAGTGTCACCCTGCCCGCGCTGCTAGGACCCTATCAGGATGTGCAGGCAATATTGTCTTGCAGCGATAAAGCCGGATTAGCTAACGGTTGTGAAGCGTTGGCAGTTTCTCACGGTATGAATGACAGCGGCCAGTTTCAGCTCGATTTCAACGATGGCAAATTCCTGCCATTCGAAGGTATCGCCATTGATCAAGGCACTCTGACCCTGAGCTTCCCAAATGCATCAACGCCGGGCAAAGGTAAACAAGCCACTATGCTAAAAACCCTGAACGATATCATTTTGCATATTCGCTACACCATTAAATAACCATCCCAACGTACTAAAACAGGCTCCGAATCGGAGCCTGTAAGGAGTTTTCATGCAGAATTCACAGACATTCAGTGTTGCCGAGTTGTCATTACCCAAGGGCGGCGGGGCCATTACCGGTATGGGTGAAGCGTTAACACCCACCGGGCCGGATGGTATGGCTGCCTTATCCCTGCCATTACCCATTTCTGCCGGGCGTGGTTACGCCCCCTCACTCACTCTGAATTACAACAGTGGAACCGGTAACAGCCCGTTTGGTCTCGGTTGGGACTGCAACGTCATGACAATTCGTCGTCGCACCAGTACCGGCGTGCCGAATTACGATGAAACCGATACTTTTCTGGGGCCGGAAGGTGAAGTGTTGGTCGTAGCATTAAATGAGGGAGGTCAAGCTGATATCCGCAATGAATCCTCATTGCAGGGCATCAATTTAGGGGCGACCTTCACCGTTACCGGTTATCGTTCTCGTTTAGAAAGCCACTTTAGCCGGTTGGAATACTGGCAACCCCAAACAACCGGCACAACCGATTTCTGGCTGATATACAGCCCCGACGGACAGGTCCATTTACTGGGCAAAAATCCTCAAGCACGCATCAACAATCCACTAGATGCTACGCAAACAGCACAATATGTTAGCCAAACAGCGCAATATGTTAACCAAACGGCACAATGGCTGTTGGAAGCCTCGGTATCATCCCACGGTGAGCAGATTTATTATCAGTATCGCGCCGAAGATGAAACAGGTTGTGAAACTGACGAGCTCACAGCCCATCCGAACGCAACCGTCCAGCGCTACCTGCAAGCAGTACATTACGGTAACCTGACCGCCAGCGACGTTTTTCCCACACTAAACGGAGATGACCCACTCAAATCTGGCTGGTTGTTCTGTTTAGTATTTGACTACGGTGAGCGCAAAAACAGCTTATCTGACATGCCGCTGTTTAAAGCCACAAGCAACTGGCTTTGCCGCCAAGACCGTTTTTCCCGTTATGAGTATGGTTTTGAATTGCGCACCCGTCGCCTATGCCGCCAAATACTGATGTTTCACCGTCTACAAACCCTGTCTGGTCAAACAAAAGGAGACGATGAACCCGCTTTGGTTTCACGTCTGATACTGGATTATGATGAAAACGCGGTGATCAGCACGCTCGTTTCTGTCCGTCGAATAGGCCATGAGGACAACAACACCGTCACCTCACTGCCACCACTGGAGCTGGCTTATCAGCCTTTTGAGCCAGAACAAAAAGCACTCTGGCAACCAATGGATGTACTGGCAAATTTCAACACCATTCAGCGCTGGCAACTACTTGACCTGAAAGGAGAAGGTGTGCCCGGTATTCTGTATCAGGATAGAAATGGCTGGTGGTATCGATCTGCCCAACGTCAAGCTGGGGAAGAGATGAATGCGGTCACCTGGGGGAAAATGCAACTCCTTCCCATCATGCCAGCTTTGCAGGATAACGCTTCACTGATGGATATTAATGGTGACGGACAACTGGACTGGGTTATCACCGGGCCGGGGCTAAGGGGCTATCACAGCCAACACCCGGATGGTAGCTGGACACGTTTTACACCATTACATGCTCTGCCGATAGAATATTCTCATCCTCGCGCTCAACTTGCCGATTTAATGGGGGCTGGGCTATCCGATTTAGTGCTGATTGGTCCCAAAAGCGTGCGCTTGTATGCTAATAACCGTGATGGTTTTACCGAAGGACGGGAAGTGGTGCAATCCGGTGATATCACCTTGCCGTTACCGGGCGCCGATGCTCGTAAGTTAGTGGCATTTAGCGACGTACTCGGTTCGGGCCAAGCACATCTGGTTGAAGTGAGTGCAACTCAAGTCACCTGCTGGCCAAATTTGGGACATGGCCGCTTTGGTCAGCCAATCACATTGCCGGGATTCAGCCAATCTGCCGCCAATTTTAATCCTGATCGAATTCATCTGGCCGATTTAGATGGCAGCGGTCCTGCCGATTTGATTTATGTTCATGCTGACCATCTGGAGATTTTCAGAAATGAAAGTGGTAACGGTTTTGCAAAACCATTCACACTCCATTTTCCTGACGGCCTGCATTTTGATGATACTTGCCAGTTACAAGTGGCCGATGTACAAGGATTAGGGGCTGTCAGCCTGATCCTGAGCGTACCGCATATGGCGCCACATCATTGGCGCTGCGATCTGACTAACGCGAAACCGTGGTTACTCAGTGAAATGAACAACAATATGGGCGCTCATCACACCCTGCATTACCGTAGCTCTGCCCAATTCTGGCTGGATGAAAAAGCCGCAGCCTTAGCGACCGGACAAACACCGGTCTGTTACCTGCCCTTCCCGGTCCATACCCTTTGGCAAACAGAAACCGAGGATGAAATCAGCGGCAACAAATTAGTGACCACTTTACATTACGCTCACGGCGCTTGGGATGGACATGAGCGGGAATTTCGTGGCTTTGGTTATGTTGAGCAGACAGACAGCCATCAACTGGCTCAAGGTAATGCGCCGGAACGTACACCACCGGCACTCACCAAAAACTGGTATGCCACCGGAATCCCTGAGGTAGACAATACGCTATCCGCCGGGTATTGGCGTGACGATAAGCAAGCTTTCACCGGTTTTACGCCGCGCTTTACTCTCTGGAAAGAGGGCAAAGATGTTCCACTGACACCGGAAGATGACCATAATCGGTACTGGTTAAACCGGGCGCTAAAAGGCCAGCCACTGCGTAGTGAACTTTACGGGCTGGATGGCAGCGCACAGCAACAGATCCCCTATACAGTGACTGAATCCCGTCCACAAGTGCGCCAATTACAAGATGACACTACCGCTTCCCCGGTGCTCTGGGCTTCAGTCGTCGAGAGTCGTAGTTATCACTATGAACGTATTATCAGTGATCCCCTGTGCAATCAGGATATCACGCTGTCCAGTGACCTGTTCGGGCAACCCCTGAAACAGGTTTCAGTGCAATATCCCCGCCGCAATAAACCAACAACCAATCCGTATCCCGATACACTACCGGATACGCTGTTTGCCAGCAGTTATGACGGCCAACAACAACTATTGCGATTAACCTGCCAGCAATCCAGTTGGCATCATCTAATCGGCAATGAGCTAAGAGTGTTGGGATTACTGGATGGTACACGCAGTGATGCGTTCACTTACGATGCTCAACATGTGCCTGTTGATGGTTTAAATCTGGAAGCTTTATGTGCTGAAAATAGTCTGATTACCGATGATAAACCACGCGAATACCTCAATCAGCAACGAACATTCTATACCAATGGGAAAATCGATGGAAAAAACCAAGCGCCACTGAAAACGCCGACACGACAAGCTTTAATCGCCTTTACCGAAACGGCGGTATTAACGGAATCTCTGTTATCCGCATTTGACGGCGGTATTACAGCAGATGAATTACCGGGAATTCTGACACAGGCCGGGTACCAACAAGAGCCTTATCTGTTCCCACGCACTGGCGAAAACAAAGTCTGGGTAGCTCGTCAAGGCTATACCGATTACGGGACGGAAGCACAATTTTGGCGTCCTGTCGCACAACGTAACACCCTGTTAACTGGGAAAACAACCCTGAAATGGGACACCTACTACTGTGTCATCACTCAAACCCAAGACGCTGCTGGTTTGACTGTCTCAGCCAATTATGACTGGCGTTTTCTCACACCTGTGCAACTGACTGATATCAATGATAATGTGCATCTCATAATCTTGGATGCACTAGGACGCCCTGTCACGCAACGTTTCTGGGGAATCGAAAATGGTGTGAAAACAGGTTACTCTTCACCAGAAGAAAAACCATTCTCTCCACCAATCGATGTCAATACCGCCATTAATCTGACCGGGCCACTCCCTGTCGCGCTGTGTCTGGTCTATGCACCAGACAGTTGGATGCCACCATTCAGTCAGGAAACCTTCAACACATTAACGCAGGAAGAGCAGAAAACGCTGTGTGATTTACGGATTATCACGGAAGATTGGCGTATTTGCGCACTAGCTCGCCGCCGTTGGCTACAAAGTCAACAAGCCGACACACCATTGGTTAAACTGTTAACCAACAGCATCGGTTTACCTGCCCATAACCTTACGCTGACCACAGACCGTTATGACCGCGATTCTGAGCAACAAATTCGCCAACAAGTCGCATTCAGTGATGGTTTTGGCCGTTTGTTGCAAGCGTCTGTACGGCATGAGGCAGGCGAAGCCTGGCAGCGCAACCAAGACGGTTCTCTAGTGACCAAAATGGAAGATACCAAAACGCGCTGGGCAGTCACGGGACGCACTGAATATGATAATAAAGGGCAGACGATACGAACTTATCAGCCCTATTTCCTCAACGACTGGCGGTATATCAGCGATGACAGTGCCAGAAAAGAGGCTTATGCGGATACTCATATCTATGATCCTGTTGGACGAGAAATCCGGGTTATCACTGCAAAAGGCTGGCTGCGACAAAGCCAACATTTCCCGTGGTTTACCGTGAGTGAGGATGAAAATGATTTGTCCGCTGACGCGCTCGTGTAATTGAATCAATATTCGCTCGTTTAATATTAACGAGCGGATATAATAAATAAGAAACTGCATTGTGAGTTCTAAATAGAGGAACCGGATATTTTATTGCCTTTTATTTCATAGGTAATAAAATTCAATTTCTGTAAAAATCTGTCATCATGAGAACTAAAAATAACAACTTTCTCTTCTGCAAGAGAAATCAGTAACTCAATTAAAAATGTTATATACCCTATGGATTTCAAGTTGCATCGCGACGGCAAGGGAATGAATCCCCGGGAGCATAGATAACTATGTGACCGGGGTGAGTGAGTGCAGCCAACAAAGAGGCAGCTTGAAAGATGACGGGTATAGAATTTGAATCAAGGCCATTTGTTGGCTCATCAAAAATATAAACATCTGCATCGATAATAAAAGCTGACGTCAATAAAAACTTCTTTTTTACCCCAAGTGACATTTGCCCATACTCAATACCAGAATAATTAGATATACCAAAACCATTTAAATAGTAATCTAATTGATGCTTTAGATTACTTTTCCTATAACGCTGACTTAAATTAATTACATCCATTCCAGTAATAAAATTATAAAAATTAACATTATCCGATATATAAAAGCCATGCCGTTGCAAATTAAATCGGTGCTTCTCTCCCTTTTTTATAAAATTAACTCTTCCTTTTTTAACCTTATTTACGCCAGCAATACTTGAAAGAAAAGTCGTTTTACCCGCCCCATTAATTCCCGCAATACGGTTTAACCCAACACAAAAACTACAATTAACTGCTGAAAAAACAGTCTTACCATTAATAACAACTTCTAACCCAGTAACTTCAAGCATAAATAACCCCTAAAAATAACGTAAAAAATAAAATAACACCAACAATAATAATTTTCGTGTATTGCGTTCTCAACAGAGAAATAAAAGAAACAATAATAATTCGAGGCAGAAAAACAGCGACAATTTATTGAATATTAAGTTCATATTACTTTCCCATACACTCTTTTATATATATCACGAGCTATAGATATTTCATCAATAATAGTAGTATAATCTTCAACATTAGAATCTCTTTCAATTATAACACCACTGACATCCGTTTTTGAAAGTGCAAACTCATATAATTCCCACACTTCACTCCATATATCATTAGCATGAGTGTCTATAATCATATCAAATTTATATGCCCCACCAGCCAAATGAATTTCTACAACATGATCTAATGGTAGTTTTAGCAAAAATTCTTTCGGGTCATAATTATGATTTATTGAATTAATATATAAGTTATTAATATCCAACAACATGCCACAATCACTACCTTTAATTATTCTATTTATAAATTCAATTTCTGACAAATCAGACAAAGGCATTTCATAATAATAAGTAATATTTTCAATGATAAACCTATCACTAACTTGTGATTTTATTTTCTTTATTTTTTCTATTATTTTACATGCATTTTCAACTGAGAAGTGTATTGGCATTAAATGCCCAACCTCAATATCTCCATGCCGTGTTGCTGATAAATGATCACTATACCATTTAGGTTTTTTATCATTAACAACTTGCTTTAATTTATTTATATATTCACTATCCAAGCTCTCCTCACTTCCCAATGACATATCAAGACCATGAAATATAATTGGCACTTCGTTACAACATTTTTCTAAATAAGTATCTTCCTTATCCCAAAAAATTTTCTCAGAATGTACTTCAAGAACATCAATATGTTGAATATTTTTATAAATTTCTTTCGAAAAAGATGACTTATAGTTAACACCAATACCAAGCTTTTCATATTTACTCATTGAGAATATCCTTAGCACTAAGAAAGATTAAACCATTTGAATTTAGCATTTTAAGAGAGGATATGAAGGTATCTCTGTCGATATCATAACATTCATTTACCTCATTAAATATATCACTAGCTAATATTACATTCTTACACGATAAAATAATATGACAGATAACATCACCTATTATACATGAGATAATTTCTCTGGATTTGTTTTTCTTATAAAACATAATATTACTTTCTCTTTCCATTAAATTTTCTTTCAAAACACCAGGAAGCTCTCCCTTATGAAGAAGATCTAGTAATACACTAATATTTTTAGTAAATTTTTTCACTCTCACTGTTGGATGAGAAATAACAAATACTTTTTCCAGAGGAGCTATATCAATCTTTGGTGTATAATCTATCCAATTATCATTCGTATTTTGAAGATCAATTATAAGGCTGTTCTTTTCTTTCTCATATAATGCAATTAGTTTTAAATAAGGTTTCATAATTAATATTTATAATATAATATTAGATTGATATTATATTATGCCAAATTTTTATCTAAGAGTTATTATGATCAAATAATGACCATAACTATTTAAAAATAAACAGATTATAAGCCAAAGTGAGAATTTCAAAATTACAACATGAAAAAATTTCATGTTATCTTATCAGTATTGATAAGTGAAATCGCTTGCGGAACTAAATAGCCTCAGATCTTTTTAAAAACAGTCAATTCAAAGGTACGTAGGCTAGACTTGCTTTTTGATCGGAAGGTATAAGCGATCAATCCGGCTATCACCTCCAATAGAAAATTTATCAAATTACGATATCTTGAATGTTTCATTTAAGCAATGCGTTTTAACTAAACAAATACTGCCTCAACCAAATAGCGTTTTCTCTGCATTAACGATGAGATACAAGTGATTCGCTATTTAATCACCATCGACATATCAAATTAGCTAACCACTTGTTTTACCAATAGTTGGCCGATCATACCCACTATCTGATGCCTTAAATTCTATTAATACAATCTCAAAAATTACCAACGCGTTTGCATTTATAACATCTCAACAAATCGCTTTACCCGCCTGTTTAGTGATAAGGTCTTTTGGCTGTTGCCGTAACTTAAATTATTTTAAAGATTAACACCGTATAAGGAGTTCAAATATGAGCATTTATCATTCTGCAATTGACCAAAAAACACCATCGATCAGTGTATTAGATAATAGGAAGTTAAATGTACGTTCTTTAGAATATCTACGCACTCAAGCTGATGAAAACAATAATGAATTAATCACTCTCTATGAGTTCAATATGCAAGGATTTCAGGTAAAAAGTACCGATCCTCGTAAGAATAAAAACCAAAGCGGCCCGAATTTCATTCGCGTCTTTAATCTTGCGGGTCAGGCTCTACGTGAAGAAGGGGTTGATGGTGGCCGAACTATCACCCTCAATGATATTGAAGGTCGCCCGGTATTGACCATCAATGCAATCGGTGTCCGCCAAAACCATCGTTACGAAGATAACACCTTACCCGGTCGCTTGCTTGCTATCACCGAACAGACGCAGGAAGAAGAGAAAACCACCGAGCGTCTTATCTGGGCCGGCAATACGCAGCAAGAAAAAGATTACAACCTTGCCGGTCAGTGTGCCCGATATTACGATACCGCAGGACTCACTCAACTCAACAGCCTTTCTCTAACCGGCGTTGTGCTATCACAATCTCAACAACTGCTCGTCGATACCCAAAATGCCGACTGGATAGGTGAAGACCAAAGCCTCTGGCAGCAAAAACTGGGCAGTGATATCTATACCACTGAAAATAGTACTAATGCCACCGGAGCTTTACTTATCCAGACCGATGCCAAAGGCAACATCCAGCGATTGGCCTATGATGTAGCCGGGCAGTTAAAAGGCTGTTGGTTGACACTCAAAGGTCAAGCCGAACAAGTGATTATCAAATCTCTGACTTATTCTGCCGCCGGACAAAAATTACTCGAAGAGCACGGTAACGGGGTTATCACCGAATACAGCTATGAACCAGAAACCCAACGGCTTATTGGTATCACCACCCACCGTCCATCAGACACCAAGGTGTTGCAAGACTTACGTTATCAATATGATCCGGTAGGCAATGTGATCAATATACGCAATGATGCGGAAGCTACCCGCTTTTGGCGCAATCAGAAAGTGGTCCCGGAGAATAACTATACCTACGATTCCTTGTATCAGCTTATCAGTGCCACCGGGCGTGAAATGGCCAATATAGGTCAGCAAAATAACCAACTGCCCTCCCCTACACTACCTTCCGACAACAATACCTACACTAACTATACTCGCGGCTACAGCTATGATCACAGCGGTAATCTGACACAAATTCGGCACAGCTCACCGGCTACCCAAAATAACTACACCACCGCTATCACCATTTCGAATCGCAGCAACCGAGGCGTTCTCAGTACGCTGACAACAGATCCCAATCAAGTGGATACGTTATTTGATGCCGGTGGTCACCAAACCAGTTTATTACCCGGTCAGACGTTGGTCTGGACATCACGAGGAGAGCTAAAGCAGGTCAATAACGGTCCAGGAAATGAATGGTACCGCTACGGCAGCAACGGAATGAGGCAACTGAAAGTGAGTGAACAGCAAACCCAGAATACTACGCAACAACAACGGGTAATCTATTTGCCGGGGCTAGAATTACGCACAACTCAGAACAGCACCACAACAACAGAAGAGTTACACGTCATCACATTAGGTGAAGCAGGTCGCGCACAAGTACGGGTGTTGCACTGGGAGAACAGTAAACCAGAAGGTATCAACAACAATCAGCTACGTTACAGCTACGATAATCTGATCGGTTCCAGCCAGCTTGAACTAGACAATCAAGGGCAGATTATTAGTGAGGAAGAGTATTATCCATTCGGCGGAACAGCGCTGTGGGCAGCAAGCAGCCAAATAGAAGCTAACTATAAAACTATTCGCTATTCAGGCAAAGAGCGGGATGCTACCGGGTTATATTATTACGGTTACCGCTATTATCAACCGTGGTCAGGCAGGTGGTTAAGTGCAGATCCGGCAGGGACAATTGATGGTCTGAATCTATACCGAATGGTGAGAAATAATCCTGTGAGTTTTCAGGATGAAAATGGATTAGCGCCAGAAAGAGGAAAATATACTAAAGAGGTGAATTTCCTTGATGAATTAAAATTTAAATTGGCAGCCAAAAATTCACATGTTGTTAAATGGAATAAAAAAGAAAGCAATTATACAAAAAATAAATCATTGAAAGTGGTTCGGGTCGGTGATTCCGATCCGTCGGGTTATTTACTCGGTCACGAAGAATTGTTAAAGGGTATAGAACAAAGTCAAATAATATATAGTCGACTTGAAGAAAATCCATCCCTTTCAGAAAAATCAAAGACCAATCTTTCTTTGGGATCTGAAATATCCGGTTATATGGCAAGAACGATAAAAGATACGATATCAGAATATGCAGAAGGGCATAAGTATAGAAGTAATCATCCAGATTTTTATGCAGAAACAGATTTCTTTGCTTTAATGGATAAAAGCGAAAAAAATGATTATTCCGGTGAGAGAAAAATTTATGCCGCAATGGAGGTTAAGGTTTATCATGATTTAAAAAATAAACAATCAGAATTACATGTCAACTATGCATTGGCCCATCCCTATACGCAACTTAGTAATGAAGAAAGAGCACTGCTGCAAGAAGCAGAACCCGCTATTGCAACCAATAGAGAATATAATTTCAAAGGCGTTGGCAAATTCCTGACAATGAAAGCAATTAAAAAATCATTGAAAGGGCAGAAGATCAATAGGATATCAACAGATGCTATTAATGTTCGCTCTGCGGCTATCGCTGAGAATTTAGGAATGCGGAGAGCTTCATAAATTTGGTAATAGGATTTCAAATAGAAGATAATATTATTTACTGAGTATCGTTCCCCCTGAATGCAAATTCAGGGGGTAATCAATAAACATCTTTGAAAACAAGCCATAAATAAAAGTTTATTTTATGGCTTGTTCCCAGATGCAGATTTTTTTATCCTACCTTTATATTCCAATGTATCAGCTATTATTAAATTCATACAGCCGCCCCTAAAACCAAAATCTAAATAACGTCCTTATTTCGTTCAGAACAGTTAAAACTGCCCCTCCCAATCAACAACTGATGGCTCTATAAAAGGTTCGGTTCCACAACCACTTACACTTGGGGCTCCAGTATTGGTGATGGTCATGATTTTAAAAACGGTCGTCAACTTGCAGCTTAACTCAGGTTAACACCATCTCAATACAGTAGTGGAGGTAAATCGCGCCTAAGGAATATTATAAAATTAGGATGTTGTAACCCGATCACACAAGTGATTAATATTCAACACATACTTAATATATTATTATTTATACCCGTTATCTTTCAAGTTGCCTCTTTGTTGGCTGCACTCACTCACCCCGGTCACATAGTTATCTATGCTCCCGGGGATTCGCTCCCTTGCCGTCGCAATGCATCTTGAAATCCATAGGGTATATAATAAATGAAATTATAAAACAAAAATCTCTTATATATTGTTTTGTTTTTTACATCATATTTCATGTATAAATAAATCCAAACATTTTAAAATTTAAATTTTAAAGAATAAAAACCCATATTTAACTTACAATACAAAATTTAACACAAAAATGATTTCATTAAATCAATACTTGGGTTTTTAGTTATTGCCTCAAATTAATAAATTTATTATTTCTCTTATGTATTCTCACATATGTGGAATACATTAACATTAATCTTTTAACATAATGGAGCAAATCATGGACAAGAAAACAAATAGTACTCCTAGCCCCGCTGCCAAGCAGAAAGCCAAGGTCGTTATCAAACCGAAAAGTGATCGTCCTATTCTGATGGCAGCTCACCTGTAATCCCTCCTAAACAGTCAGCCAGCAAGCTGACTGTTTTTATTTTTGGTAGAGAATACTATGGAAAAAAATAACTACGCTATATTCGGCCATTTGGAAAAAAATGACAGTGGTTTCGTATTCAGCGATAAATATATAACCTTCGACGTTGAAAATCTTTCCGGAAATATCAATGACTGAATGCGGTACTCAACGCCTGCGACGGGAATACTCCGCTGAAAAACATCCTGGAGAAGCACCCAAAAATTCACGGTGAAGAAGCCACTGAGTTTCTGAATGCTCTGGTGAACAATAAGATTGGTTATATCAATAACTCTGGTGAAGAATTTGTATCCGGTGATGAAGCAATACTGATTCTCGAAGATCTCCAGGCGAACCTGCTTTATTCTATGCTCTATAAGAATAAATTCTGGCAAACGATGCAATCCCCACAGGATGTGCCAGAAAAAGTCTATTACGGTATGGCAATTGAAAACTATCACTTCCTATTCCGTGAAAGCTGGTTTGACTCTCCGGTTCTGAGTTACCTGCCTTCAACGAAGGCTAGGCTCATTATGAATGAGTTTTACGGCGAGGAGTACGGACATGATGAACTTATTCTGAGTGCACTAAATCCATTTAGGTATTGCAAGGGAAGACATGGCAGAAACCCTGCCGCTTCCTGAAACTCTGGCTCTCTGTAATGCCCTAGCCTACTGGTCAGCAAACGATCCGCTGTTCTTCTTCAGCACTATGGGTATCCTCGAAGGAAAAGATATTAAAGTAAACAGCTATATTTTGGCGATGGAAAGCAGCGGAAAAATTCCGCCTGACTTTATTAAGCCAATTAAGGCACACGCAAATATTAATATTGAAGCCGAACATGGAATTCTTACCCGTGAATTCTTTCATGAAATCCCTGTTGTCCGTTACGACCAGATGAAGAGTATGATTGCGAATACCCAACTCTTCGTTGAGCTTTACGATGATTTTCACAGTGCTGTCTGGAATTATTACTCAGACGATAGCAAACCTCTACTTCGTCGCCTGTCAGATATTTAATTTAACGGAGCCCGTCATGCAGACTTCACCCCAACGTTTCATTACTCCACGTTTTCGAGATGGCGTGCAATACGCCCGCCACGGAGAAGAACATTATATTGACTACCGTCAGCAGGGAATGGTGCTTTCTCTCGATAAGAAAGATAATTCACTCGGCAATTTTCTCTCTGATTTGAAGGCTGGAGGGAAAACTCAGGCCGAACTAAAAGCGGCTCATCCAGTATTATCTGACGAAATAGAAGATATTATTGAACAGCTCGACAGCCATTATCTTCTGACAGAAAGTCATTATCCAAACATCAGCGGTACCCTGTCAGACAAACAATTTGCCAATCAGCTTAAACGATATTCACGTGTATGGCATGCGCAACTGGGTAATTCGGCACTCTATACTGCTATGAGTGAAGGACGAGCTACCCGTTCCCAGCTCATTAGTTTTGCTATCGAATATTATCATATCGTCAAAGCCGCGCCGTTTATCATTGCCTCAGCGATGTCTCATAAATGCCCAGATCCCGTTTTTCAGGGAATAAAACAGCTTTTTCTCGAAGAACACGATCATGAAACTCTGCTGCTGAAAGCACTCTCAGCAGCTGGGATCCCGGAGGAACAGGTTAAGGAAACAACTCCCCTTTCCAGCACGTTTTCCGTTTTCTGTACCCTCGGCACATTCGCGCGTCAGCACCTTCTGAGCTTCATCTCCGCACTATTCTTGTTCGAAGAACCTTATCCAGAATTTAACGATGTCTTCGTAACCACTTGCCAGTCACTCGATCTTCCTGAAAAATTCTGGAAACCAATCATCGACCATTCAGCTATCAATGAGGAAGGTGGTCATCATCTCATCACCGATGAGCTGCTGGAGCATATTTCAGCCATCTCCGCGGAAGAAACTCGCGTCACATTGGTTCACATCATGACGTTGCTGGAAACCATGAAGATATGGGATGCACAGATATGCAGTAGCTATGAATCCGCCCTGAATCTACGCATTTTCGTGTAAGAACCGGCCATAGAACAATAGAGTTTAAATCATTATGTCAAATCGGCGCTCCATGCCCCAATTCTTGAAAAAAGGTCAACATGTTCAGGCATCCATTTGATTCCCCGCCTGAATGGGTTCGCTGGCATGAATGGAGACTACATGAAGGAATGTCTATCTCACCATTGACTGATTCTTTTCACCGGCATACTCGATCAGCGCATATCACACGTGCTGTCTCTCACAGGAGTGTCATGTCGTTCTGTTCCCTCTGAATGAAAATTCAGAGGGAACTCTTTCGTTAATTACAACACATCAACCGCATTCAATTCTTTGAAGGCCTGTTCCAGACGGGCAGTCATAGAAACCTGACCGGCACGCAACCATACCCGTGGATCGTAGAATTTCTTATTAGGTTTATCTGCGCCTTCTGGATTGCCTAACTGGCCTTGCAGATAGCCTTCGTTCTTTTTGTAGTAGTTGAGAATACCTTCCCAAGTCGCCCATTGGGTGTCAGTATCGATATTCATTTTAACAACGCCATAACTGACCGCTTCTTTAATCTCTTCCCCGGTAGAACCAGAACCGCCGTGGAAAACAAAATCCAGGCTGTTATGTGGCAGATTGAATTTCTCAGAAACATAGTCTTGAGAGTTACGCAAAATTTTTGGCGTCAGTTTAACGTTACCCGGCTTATAAACACCATGAACGTTACCGAAAGAAGCCGCAATAGTGAAACGTGGGCTGATAGCATTCAGTTTCTCATAAGCATAAGCAACATCTTCCGGTTGAGTGTACAGCGCAGAGCTATCCATATGGCTGTTATCAACGCCATCTTCTTCCCCGCCAGTACAACCCAGCTCGATTTCCAGCGTCATATCGATTTTTGCCATACGAGCCAGATAATGGCCGCAAATCTCAATATTCTCTTCCAGAGATTCTTCTGACAGATCGATCATGTGAGAAGAGAATAAGGGTTTACCCGTCGCTGCGTAATGCTTTTCACCTGCATCTAACAGGCCATCAATCCACGGCAGCAATTTACGCGCGCAGTGGTCAGTATGCAGGATCACAGGAACACCATAATATTCAGCCATCTGATGAACATGGTGAGCACCAGAAATTGAACCCAGAATAGCCGCTTGTTGACCTTCAACTTTCAAACCTTTACCGGCAATAAAAGCTGCGCCGCCGTTGGAGAACTGAATGATCACAGGAGAACGAACTTTGGCAGCGGTTTCCAATACGGCATTGATTGAATCAGTACCTACACAGTTGACCGCAGGCAAAGCAAAGTTGTTTTCTTTAGCTATAGCGAACACTTTTTGAACATCATCACCAGTGATGACACCCGGTTTTACGAAATCAAAAATTTTAGACATGTTACGTGGGTCCTGTTTAGAGCGGGTAGCCAACCAACCGGCCGCTACCCGTCATGACTTAATTACTGTTTTGCACGTTCTTCCAACATCACAACCGCAGGCAGTTTTTTCCCTTCCACGAACTCAAGGAAAGCTCCACCACCCGTAGAAATATAAGAGATTTTGTCAGCAATACCGAACAGGTCGATCGCTGCCAGCGTATCGCCGCCGCCAGCGATAGAGAAAGCATCACTATCAGCAATGGCGCGCGCGACAATTTCCGTTCCTTGACGGAAATTAGGGAATTCAAATACACCAACCGGGCCATTCCATAGAATCGTTTTGGCGTTTTTCAGAATATCCGCCAGCCGTTGAGCAGATTCATCCCCCAGATCGAGGATCTGCTCATCATCTTTAATATCGCGGGTAGATTTCAAGGTTGCTTCGGCTGTTTCAGAGAATTCTGTCGCCACACGAACATCGGTTGGCACCGGAATATCACAGCTTATCAGCAATTTCTTCGCTTCCGGGAGCAAGTCGTCTTCATAGAGAGAACGACCGACATTGTGGCCTTCCGCGGCAACAAAGGTATTGGCGATACCACCACCAACAATCAGTTGGTCAGCAATTTTAGACAGCGTATCCAAAACGGTCAGCTTGGTTGAAACTTTAGAACCACCGACGATAGCCACCATTGGACGAGCTGGATTATCTAACGCTTTACCTAATGCCTCTAACTCTGCGGACAACAAAGGACCGGCACAGGCCACAGGAGCAAACTTAGCCACTCCGTGGGTAGAAGCCTGTGCACGATGAGCAGTACCAAATGCATCCATGACATAAATATCACACAGGGAAGCATATTTTTTAGCCAGAGTTTCGTCGTCTTTCTTCTCACCTTTATTAAAGCGAACGTTCTCCAGCACAACCAGTTCACCTTCCGCGACATCCACGCCTTCCAGATACTCTTTTTCCAGTCGAACGGGGGAAGATAATTTCTCTTCTAGATAGTCTACTACTGGTTTCAGCGAGAATTCTTCATTGTATTCGCCTTCAGTAGGGCGGCCAAGGTGAGAAGTGATCATGACTTTGGCACCCTGTTTTAATGCTGTCTCAATGGTCGGTAAGGAAGCACGGATACGCGCATCAGAGGTGACTTTGCCATCTTTTACCGGAACGTTCAGGTCAGCGCGGATCAAAACACGCTTACCCGCCAGATCTAAATCGGTCATCTTAATTACAGACATGGTGAATCCTCTCATTGATTCTCTAAATTATTTAATCTTGAGCCGTGTGCGGATCTATTATGGACCGTCGATCAACAACAGATCATTTGAAACCCATAGCAGCCATTGCTAACGTTGTATCCAACATTCGGTTAGCAAATCCCCACTCATTATCACACCAGACTAATGTCTTAATCAGATGTTGCCCACTGACTCGCGTTTGTGTGCCATCAACAATCGCGCTGTGGGGATCGTGGTTAAAATCCGTTGAGACTAACGGCAATTCGGTATAGTCAACTATACCACGAAATGAAGTAGCTGCTGATTTTTGCATTAATTCGTTGATTTTCTTAACAGTTACTGAAGATTTTACCGTAACACTCAAATCGATAGCTGTAACGTTAATCGTTGGTACACGCACGGAGATAGCTTCAAAACGGTCACAGAACTTTGGAAAAATCCGGGTTATCCCTGCGGCCAGCTTAGTATCCACCGGAATGATAGACTGACTAGCAGCCCGAGTACGCCGTAAATCTTTGTGATAAGCATCAATCACCGGTTGGTCATTCATTGAGGCATGAATGGTTGTCACTGTACCCGATTCAATCTCAAATTCATCATCCAATAATTTAATGATGGGAATAATGCAATTAGTGGTACAGGAAGCATTGGACACAATGCAATCCTCTGCTGTCAGTAAGTGCTGATTCACACCATAAACCACAGTCGCATCTAAATCATTACCCCCCGGATGAGCAAACAGCACTTTTTTGGCGCCACTGGCAAGATGTGCCTCGCCATCAGCTCTGCTGCCATAAATCCCACTGCAATCAAGAACAATATCAATCCCCAGTTCTTGCCAAGGCAACATCGATATATCAGGTTGATGAAACAAGCGAATATTATCATCACCAACCTGCAACACATCATTATTCAGACGCACATCCCAAGCAAAACGGCCGTGACTAGAGTCATATTTCAGCAAGTGAGCAATTCCTTCGGCATCTGCCAGCTCATTAACAGCAATAACCGCAATTTCAGCTCGACGTCCAGACTCATAAAGAGCACGTAAAATACTACGCCCTATTCTGCCGAAACCGTTTATTGCTACCTTAATTGTCATGTTACTCCCTGAATATAGTTATTACTACGCAACCGCTTAGAATAACCGACTCAATCACTCATGTACTGATTGTTTATCACAAAATTATTAAAACCAAGCACAAAAAACCGCTTCAGATAACAAAATGAAACGATTCAGCTATAAATAATGAGGTTACGGGAAAAGGAAATTGATAGCAATAATAATCGAATAGTAATAGTAAAAAGTGATCAACCTACGAAGTGAAAATATCGAACTTTAAGCAGAAAGAAACAATCCCACAGTTATTTACTCACAACTGCGACATTGATCATCAATATCACTTGTTGAAATATTGACATCTAATCTCAATAAGTGGAAACTGGTTGTCGTTTTTTGATGTATTTAAGGAAAAGGAAGTAAATCGTGTCAACCGAGAAAACTTCAGCGTTTGAGGTATTCACTGAGATCACATTGGCGGTATTTCGGCTCAACGCCTTACTGCTCTCTAAAGGGGATCAGCTCGTTGCCCCGTTAGGAATCACGAGTGCAAGATGGCAAGTACTTGGCGCGATTGCGCACGCACCACATCCACTTACCGCGCCTCAGATTGCCGCCGCAATGGGTATCACACGCCAAGGAGTGCAAAAGCAATTGAATCTCGGGCTGAGTTCAGGAATGGTGAAAACCATCACTAACCCTCGGCATGAACGCTCACCACTCTATCAACTGACCGAGCTTGGTTGGCGTACTTTTGATGCGGCGATATCGCTGGAAGCTGAATGGGTCGGATCACTGGTGCAATCCTCTAATCCTAACGAGCTAAAAGTGACATTAAACACATTGATTAGCTTGGAGACGAAGCTGGAAGAGTCACCGGTGCCAAATAGCACTATAGATAGCACTACAGATAGCAATACAAACATAAATATAAACACATAATTTTCAGGAGATAGAAATGGTCAAGCTAGAAGAAATGGACACCCACGTAACCCTGCGGGAACAGTTATTTTCGAACACCGATGGCTCCATCGTGCTGGTGAACATATTTCATGTCGATCCCTCAATGGCTGACACCCTAATAGAAACCTGGAAGGAAGATGCAGAATATTTCCGGTCTAAGGTAGGACTGATTTCCGCACAATTACATCGCGGAATCGCTGGCAGTGGCACATTCATGAACTACGCCATTTGGGAGAGTCTGGAGCGTTTCCGCGCCGCGTTCACGGACCCTGAATTCAAGGAGAAACTCGCCAAGTATCCTGATGGGATTGTCGGTTCGCCTCACGTATTCCAAAAAGTAGCCGTCCCTGGAATTTGCGTGGCATAAGCCGAGGAAAACCGTCACAAATCCATCTTCAATAACGGCATCGTACAGAAAAAGAGCGCACCCGCTCAACATTTACCTCAGGTGCGCTCATTCATGAATTTACTCATTATTTCAGCAGAGCTTTAGCCTTAGCGACTACATTCTCTACAGTGAAACCAAACGTTTTAAACAGTTGATCAGCAGGTGCTGATTCACCAAATGTATTCATACCAACGATAGCGCCATTCATACCGACATATTTAAACCAGTAATCGGCGATACCCGCTTCGATTGCAACACGTGCAGAAACCGCAGCAGGCAGAACCGCTTCTCGGTATGCAGCATCTTGCTTATCAAAAGCGTCGGTAGACGGCATAGAGACTACGCGCACCTGACGACCTTCCTCAGTCAATTGGTTATAAGCATCCACCGCCAATTCAATTTCCGAACCCGTTGCGATCAAAATCAGTTCTGGCTGCCCCTGACAATCTTTCAGGATGTAAGCCCCTTTCTCAATATTAGCCAACTGCTCAGCAGTACGTTCTTGCTGTGCCAGATTCTGACGAGAGAAAATAAGCGCTGATGGGCCTGCTTTACGATCGATAGCATATTTCCACGCCACCGCAGATTCAACCTGGTCACATGGGCGCCATGTGCTCAAATTTGGCGTCACACGCAAACTGGCAAGCTGTTCTACTGGCTGGTGAGTCGGACCATCTTCACCCAAACCAATTGAATCATGGGTATAAACAAAGATGCTGCGAATTTTCATCAATGCCGCCATACGCACTGCGTTACGGGCATATTCAACGAACATCAAGAAGGTTGCACCATAAGGCACAAAACCACCATGCAGAGCGATACCGTTCATAATGGCTGACATGCCAAATTCACGAACGCCATAATGGATGTAGTTACCTGCCTGATCTTCGTTCAACGGCTTAGAACCTGACCACATCGTGAGGTTACTTGGCGCCAAATCAGCAGATCCCCCCATAAATTCAGGCAACACCTTACCAAAAGCTTCCAAGGCATTCTGAGAGGCTTTACGGCTGGCAATATTGGCCGGATTTTCTTGCAACTGTTCGATAAATGCTTTTGATTCAGCTTCCCAGTTTGCCGGTAATTCGCCACCGGTACGACGTTTGAATTCAGCGGCTAATTCAGGATACGCTTTTTCATAGGCAGAGAATTTTTCATTCCAAGCGGCTTGTTTCGCATTGCCAGCTTCTTTTGCATCCCACTCAGAATAGATTTCCGCTGGAACTTCAAATGCCGGATAATTCCAACCTAGTGCTTCACGAGTCGCAGCAATTTCCGCATCACCCAATGGCGCGCCATGAGAATCATGGGTCCCCGCTTTGGTTGGCGCACCAAAACCGATAATCGTTTTGCACATTAGCAGAGAAGGTTTATCAGCAACTTTACGTGCTTCTTCGATAGCAGCGTTAACTGAATCTGCATTATGACCATCAACACCGCGAATCACATGCCAACCATAAGCCTCAAAACGGCTTGCCGTATCATCCGTAAACCAGCCTTCAACATGACCATCAATGGAAATGCCATTGTCATCATAGAAAGCAACCAACTTGCCTAGCTTTAATGTTCCTGCCAGAGAACAAACTTCATGAGAAATGCCCTCCATCATGCAGCCATCACCCATAAAGACATAAGTATTATGGTCAACGATCTCATGACCAGGACGGTTAAATTGCGCGGCCAGAGTGCGTTCAGCAATCGCAAAACCTACTGCGTTGGCAATCCCCTGCCCTAAAGGACCTGTCGTAGTTTCTACGCCTGGAGTATAGCCATACTCAGGATGGCCTGGGGTTTTAGAGTGTAACTGACGGAAATTTTTCAGATCATCAACTGAAACACCATAACCGGTGAGATGCAACAGGCTATAAATCAGCATAGAACCATGACCGTTAGACAATACAAAACGATCACGATCGACCCAATGTGGATTAGTTGGGTTATGATTCAAATAATCACGCCATAAAACTTCAGCGATATCAGCCATTCCCATAGGCGCACCAGGGTGCCCTGATTTTGCTTTCTGCACAGCATCCATGCTCAGGAAGCGAATAGCATTAGCAAGGGTTTTACGAGTGGTCATTTTCTACTCCAAGTGGGATAAAAACGTTTAGGGGAATAATTTTCTCAGCACAGTGCGCAAACCGCAATCTTTAAAGCCAAATATCAGGAAACTATCTTAATTTCATCTGAACGACAATTCTTTGATTTGCCTTACTGTTCTACAATGAATTTCAGCATCATCAGAGTAATATACCCTATGGATTTCAAGATGCATCGCGACGGCAAGGGAGTGAATCCCCGGGAGCATAGAGAACTATGTGACCGGGGTGAGCGAGCGCAGCCAACAAAGAGGCAACTTGAAAGATAACGGGTATAAACAAACTCATTGTGCATATAAAGGAGTAAATTAATTAAACACAGCTATTAGTTGCAAATCAAGAGATAAAATAACCAATTAAGAGGCGACACATTCTTGATTTATGGCAATTTTCAGCAACTAAATTGATTTTTTATATTGTTCCGAATTATAGGGCAATGTTCTCTTAATAATTTAATTTATCAATAGTGAATACGTAAAAAAAAACACCAATCAAAAATCAATATTATTATAATATCAATAAACAAATAAACAAATAAACAAATAAACAAATAAACAAATAAACAATTTAAAATAAAATAATACTTATAGTTATATTTTTTTATATGATAACATTTTTACCTAAAATAATAAGTAATTTAATTAACAGATATAGATAAAATAAAAAAATATTATTTTTTTGCGAATTAATTATTGCAATCCATTATACAATCAGGTTATTTTAAATAGAACACATAAAATAGACATACAGATGATTACTTAATTAACAGCTAGGGCACTTCCATGTCAAATATCAAAAACAGACCAAATAATATCACTCCGCAATTAATTTACATGTGGGAAAAAAGTAATGAGCCGTGGGGCGCTAAAGATCGCCAATCAAAATTTATATACGCAAATCCTGCTTTTTACCAACTGCTCAATTTGCCTGAAGATTTCGATATTGCAGGGCTTGTAACGGACGAATTACCTTCACCTATTGCAGAATATACAGAAGAATATTGTCGTCAGGATCAAAAAGTGATGCAAACCATGAAAACAGTCACTTCACTTGAGACTCACCTTTTTGGAGGAAATAAAGTCAAACAAACCTATCTCTGTAATAAATACCCACTTTGTGATGAAAATGGGAACTGCATCGGCATCACGTTTCACATGTCCAAAGCCCAAAACTTTTCTACTGCTTACTATCATGAAAAATCATCTCCAGCGGCTTTAGAATTTACACCGCCTAACGACATACTAACCCAAACTGAATGGGAAGTTCTTTTTCTGGCCTTTCGCACACCGGACGAAGAGAGTATCAGCGAAGAATTAATGATAAGCACAGAAGATACCATTCATCATATTCAGTCAATTTATCAAAAATTTAATCTACCGCTGCATATAAAATTAGAAGATTTCTGCAAAGCAAATAAGTTTGACCTATATATTCCAGAAAGATTCGTTACTATTGGCAGCCAAGAGTTGTAAGTTTCTATTAATTCAAATCTAAAACCCAGATATTTTTCTAATAATGATAGGAATTATGTTGTGAGCTATAAAAAATTAACCGTATCGCCTCAAATTATTAATCTAATGGAAACCAGTCATGAACCCTGGGGCATAAAAGATCAAAACTCCCGTTTTGTTTATGAAAACAAGGCAATGGCTATGTTGCGCGATCTTCCCCGTGGTTTTAATGTAGAAGGACGTCTAGACAATGATCTACCTTGGGAAGGAGCCGCTTTTGCAGAACAATTTCAGATCCATGACAGAGCAGTAATGCAAGCAGAACAAAGAATCTGTTCATTAGAAACCCATTTATATGGTAAAGAAAAACTACTTTCCTCCTATTTCTTTGAAAAATTTCCCTTTTATAATGGGGATAATCAATGTGTCGGCGTTATTTTTCATGCCTGGAAAGCCGAAGCCTTTTCTCTGACACGCTTTTTTCATGGTAAACTTCCCGCTTCTATCATGTTCCAGCCACCTTCTGAGCTATTTACTCAACGGGAATGGGATGTCATTTTTCTATTTCTACAGAGATATACCAGTAAACAAATCGGGCGAATACTGAATATCTCTTATCGCACGGTAGAAACGCATATGTTACGGATATACAAGAAAATTGGTATTAACTCTGGTCAACAGTTGGATGAATACTGCCGCCTTAATGATTTTGATCTCTATGTTCCTGAGAGATTTTTAAAACCGGGAAGTAAAATGTTTATATAATGTGGTAAATAAAACAGATGAAAACAGCAAATAACATATCAGCACAAATAATAAACACCATAAAAAATAGCCATGACCCTTGGGGAATTAAAGATAAAAGCACTTGCTTTATTTATGAAAATAAAGCAATGGCTATGCTACAAGATATCCCACTTAATTTAAACGTCGAAGGGCGTTTTGATTGTGAATTACCTTGGGCAGGAGCAATCTTTGAAGAGCAATTTCAACGACATGACAGAACTGTCATGCGTTTGGAAAAAAGTATATCCTCATTAGAGACTCATAGGTTTGGCAAAGAAAAACATCTTTCTTCCTATTTTTTCGAGAAATTCCCATTTTATAATGAAGATAATGAATGTATTGGCATTATTTTTCATGGACGGAAAGCGGAAGCGCTTGCTTTAAAAGAATTTTTCAATGGGAAACTACCGCCTTCCATTATGTTTTGTTCTCCCTCAGAACAATTTTCTCAACAAGAATGGGAAATTATTTTTCTATTTCTGGCAAAACACAGCAAAAGGGAAATCAGTGAGAGACTCAATATTCCTTATCAATCAGTAAAAGACCAGATAGAAAAAACATATCAAAAACTAAAAATTAACTCTGATTCTCAATTTGAGGAGTACTGCCGTATGAATAATTTTAACCTTTATATACCAGAGAGATTTTTATTCCCTTACTCATAAACATCATCTTTATATTCAAGTTATTATAAGGCAAGGTAGATTCACATAATAAGTGCAACATCGTTAATCTGGAAGTAAACATGTTCGTATTCCCTTAAATAATTCATTCGGTGTTTTCCCACCCCGTGTTTTTCGGGGGCGATT
>NZ_JBHFKV010000049.1:0-29761 GCF_042879355.1 Photorhabdus sp. RM71S
GATTAAGTAATCGCTCCCGAAAAACTAGGGGGTAAAACACCCAATGAATTATTTAAAGGAATGCGGATATGTTTACTTCCAGAGTAACGATATTGTACTTATTATATGAATATGCCAATTATTTTAAAATATATTAATTCTATTTTTACATAAAAATAATATATTTTTTTATTGTATTAATAAAGGTATTAATAATGATTGGATATAAATGGATAGGTTATGTTTATAACGACATGTGATATTTTTATAATTATTGATTTTTCTATTTAAATGTTTTTTATGTAATGTGAAGTCAAATTATATCTGATAAATATATTATGTTTTTATCTTATAATATAGATAAAATGAGAGTAGTTATGTAAGTCAATTACTGGCTTTATAGTGATATTTCAAATTAAGCATTGTTAACTACATCTGATATTAGTATAGTAAGTTTGATTAAATTGTTTGAATAACCTATCGTTGGGTTTTATTATTTAATAATATATTTATCTCTACCTTTAAAAATATGTTGTACAGCAAGGGATAATATTCGTATGTGAATATTGCAAGACAATAAATATGATAGAGAGATAATCATTTCATGTTGAAAAATTAACTGTCAGTAGAGGAGGGGTAATTTGTGATCTGCTTATAAAAATGTGACGATATAATGGCTTTTCATTATTTTATTGATGTACGTCAATGCTATTGTTACCTGTACCGTTTAATAGAAGCGTGACTTCAACAAAATTAATGGATAAGCTATGTCGTTAAAAATAACTGTACTACTGGAAAATAAAACATCTGATTCATATTTGATAGCTAAGCCTGGTTTGAGTCTTTTACTTGAAGATGGTGAAGAGAAGATAATTTTTGATACCGGCCCGGATGGTAGCTATATTGAGAATGCAAACAGGATGGGGATATCTATTGATGATATATCCAAAATTGTTATCTCTCATGGACATTCTGACCATATAGGTGGTGTTAATTATTTTCCCCATAATGCTAAATTAATATGTCATCCTGATGCATTAAATGAGAAATATTATGGTGTTATGTTCAGGAAAATGGCGTTAAAATTTAAAAAAATGTCGGGTAAAATTAATAAACGAGTTAAGAAGAGAGTTTTATTTCGTTTAACGAAATCGCATATGAAGATAAGTGAGCGATTTATTTTTTCAGGGGAAATAGCAAATGATCATCGAAAATCCTTTGGGTTAATTAGAAAGAGCTCTTGGGCCAATGATTATATATTGGATGATAGTGCGTTAATTTGGAAAAGCGATAATGGATTGGTGATTATCGTTGGCTGTGGTCATTCTGGTATTTGTGAAATTATTAACCACGCTAAAATGATTACCGGTGTGGATAAAGTATTCGCAGTAATAGGCGGATTGCATTTAAGGAGAGCGTTACCGACGGAGTTATTGAAGATCAGAGAATTTTTCATAAAAGAAAATATAAAAGAGGTCTATGGATGTCATTGTACTGGTAGCTGGGGAAGACTTTGGTTACCAAATGTCAAACAGCTAAAAACAGGACAGGTATTATTAGTCGAGTAACATAATGAAAGTCGTTGAGAAAATGGATGTTCATCAGGTTATTACCCCATTTGCGACAGCGTTGGGGTTAGCGTTTTTTTCTGTTTTAAATAATTGGGATTATAATAACGATAGGTTAATGTTTTTATTGCTATACCCGTCATCTTTCAAGTTGCCTCTTTGTTGGCTGCACTCACTCACCCCGGTCACATAGTTATTTATGCTCCCGGGGATTCGCTCCCTTGCCGTCGCGATGCATCTTGAAATCCATAGGGTATATAATCCTATTGCCGTATTTTTTAGGAAAAATAATAGTATATTGAAGATGACTGTATTTAATCTAATAATGATATTGATAACCGGTACGATAATGATAATTTCCTGTTTATTCAACTTGTTTTAATGATCGATTTTATATTGTTTTACTGCTTGTAAATTATCAAGCGGATGGTGCAGTAAAGGTCTATCTTCGGTCACTGAGAGAAATGACGAAAATTCGTTTTACAAGATATATAGAGTTCTTAATGAAAAATTGAATCGATAAATTTAGATTTACTTATCGTTTCTGTGATGTTTAATTCATTAAAATAACAGGCTATTATATGAACTTAATGTCTTTACGTTGCTTATATAAATAGGCGGTATAATAAGTTGATCATAGGTATATAGTTGATTCTATCTGTTTGATTTAAATTTAATATATTGATTTATACCCAATGGATTTCAAGATGTTTCGCGACGGCAAGGGAGCGAATCCCCGGGAGCATAGCAAACTATGTGACCGGGGTGAGTGAGTGCAGCCAACAAAGAGGCAACTTGAAAGATAATGGGTACATAGAGTTATTCATTAAATCCTGCCACCAGTTGGCCGGAGTTAAGACAGGGGTTATGATTATGAATCAAGGTCAATTCTGGCAACGGCCAAGAAGAAACAAACGTTATTTGGCGGTGATTTTAGCGTCTTTGCTGATGCTTTCTGGTTGTGACCAATCTGATAGCACTGATAATAAGCAAGCTGCCCAACCGCAGTCCACGGAAATTCAAAGCGAAAAAGCACCTCAACAATCAAATACTCCACCAAAATCAGTAAAACCGAAAGATGCAGCCTCACTGGCTGAATTAGTAAAACGTTATGCCGGTAAACCAGTGAAGATTCTGGATGCCTCGGAAGTTCAGCTTGATGGCGCTAGTGCAATGGTGGTGACATTTTCTGTTCCTTTAGATCCGAATCAGGATTTTGCGCAGAATGTCCGTTTGGTGGATGTCAAAGAGGGCAAACTTGATGGGGCGTGGGAACTGTCAGATAACATGATGGAACTGCGCTTGCGCCATTTGCCGCCCTCCCGTAAGTTGCAATTGACCGTAGATAAAGATGTTAAAGGTATCAATGATCGTCAACTCGAAACGGCTTATGAGAAAACGCTGACAACCGCGACGATTTCTCCGTCTGTCGGTTTTGCCAGCAAAGGCTCTTTGTTACCCAGTAAAGTTGCTGAAGGTTTGCCAGTATTGGCTCTGAATGTTAATCGTGTTGATGTTAATTTTTTCAGGATAAAAGAGGCGGCATTACCGGCTTTTATTGCACAGTGGCAATATCGCAATAATATGAATTCTTGGGAATCTGAAGAGATGCTCAAAGATGCGGAACTGGTTTATACCGGCCGTTTCGATCTGAATCCAACACTGAATACCCGCGAAAAATTACTGTTGCCATTAAGTAATATTAAAGATTTACAGCAAGATGGTGTTTATCTGGCGGTGATGCAACAAGCGGGTAAATACACAGACACCAATCCAGCAACAATGTTTACCTTAAGTGATATAGGTGTTTCTGTGCACAGCTATTTGGATAAGATGGATGTGTTTACCCAATCTTTGGCGCAAGGTAGCAGCCTGAAAGGGGTGGAAATACGGCTGTTGGATGATAAAGGGCTATTATTGTCAAAGGCAACAACGGACGATGATGGACACGTCAGCTTAGAAAAAAATGTAAAAGCGAAACTATTGCTTGCTACTCATGATCACCAAACCAGTATGATTGATTTGGTATCACCGGCGCTGGATCTGTCTGAATTTGATATCTCTGGCCCACAAGGGTATAGCAAACAATTTTTTGTTTTTGGACCTCGTGATCTCTATCGCCCGGGTGAAACGTTGATTGTCAATGGCCTGTTGCGTGATGGCGATGGCCGTGCAATGAAAAGTCAGCCAGTTAAAGTGGATGTACTGAAAACCGATGGTCAGGTTGTTCGTAGTTTTGTCTGGCAACCCGAAAATGGGTTGTATCAGTATCGTTATGCGATCCCCCAGTCAGCGGCTACTGGGTTCTGGTCGCTACGTTTTGATTTGGGCGATAACAAACCCCGTTATTACAAGTTTAATGTCGAAGATTTTATGCCGGAGCGCATGGCTCTGGAAATTAGTAGTGAGTCGCAACCCGTGATGAAAGACCACGATGTGGATTTCGCGATTAAAGGCCGTTATCTATATGGAGCGCCTGCCGCATATAATCGCTTGCAAGGGCAATTATTTCTGCGTCCAGCTCGGGATGCGGTAGCAAAATTGCCTGGCTATGAGTTTGGTGCGGTTACAGAAGACAATCTTAGTCGCACATTGGATGAGTTTGATCTGGTTTTAGGTAATGAGGGTAAAGCTGTAATTAATGTCAGTGCCGACAACTGGAGTTCGGTCTCTTCGCCGGTAAACGTCATTGTACAGGCAGGTTTGCTTGAATCTGGTGGCCGCCCGGTAACTCGTCGAGTTGAACAGGCCGTTTGGCCGGCAGAAAAGCTGGTTGGTATCCGTCCGTTGTTTAATCAGAAAGAGATTTATGACTATCGCGTAGGGCGTTACCAAAGTCGTTACAATGTGGATGAAAATTCACTGGCGCAATTTGCGGTGGTGTATGCCGATGCCAATGGAAAAAAATATGCTGCAAAAGATTTAACTGCCCGTCTGGTTTATGAACGCCGTGACTATTATTGGCGTTGGTCGGATGGTGAAGGTTGGCAATCAGGCTATGACCAGAAAGATTTGGTGATGGCGGATGAACATATCCAAATTGCTCAAGATGGTACGGCAAAGGTCAGTTTTCCGGTTGATTGGGGGTCGTACCGTATTGAAGTGGTTAATCCAGAAAATCAATTAGTGACCAGCGTTAATTTCTGGGCGGGTTACTCATGGCAGGACAATACTGGTGGTACAGGGGCTGTTCGTCCTGATCAGGTGAAGTTATCTCTGGATAAGCCCGCTTATCAAGTAGGTGAGAAGATAAAATTGCATATGGTCGCGCCACAGGCCGGTAAAGGTTATCTGTTGGTGGAATCCAGCGAAGGGCCGCTTTGGTGGCAAAAAATTGATGTGCCAGAGCAAGGTTTGGATGTGGAAGTGCCGGTAAATAAAGAGTGGCGTCGTCATGACCTTTATTTAACCGCTGTGGTAGTGCGTCCAGAGGATAAATCTCGTCAGGCGACGCCGAAACGTGCCATTGGTGTGTTGCACCTGCCGTTGGTTGATGAAAATCGTAAGCTGGATTTGACATTATCCGCACCGGAAAAGATGCGTCCGAATCAGAATTTGACCGTTAAAATCAAGGCGACGCCACAACAAGGGCAGAAATTACCCAAGCAGGTTAATGTGCTGCTTTCTGCTGTCGATACGGGGGTGCTGAATGTCACGAATTTTAAAACTCCCGACCCCTATGAGGCCTTCTTTGGTCGTAAGCGTTACAGTGTCGATCAATATGATGTGTATGGTCAGTTGATTGAAGGTGAAGGCCGTCTGGCGAATCTGCGTTTTGGTGGTGATGGTGATGATAGCGCCCTTGATCGTGGAGGCAGAAAGCCACTAACCGAAGTTAAGATTATCGCTGAACAAGCACAGCCAGTGACGCTGGATGAAAATGGCGAAGGGCAGATCGTTTTGCCAATCCCTGATTTCAATGGTGAATTGAGGTTGATGGCTCAAGCGTGGAGTGAAGATGAGTTCGGCCACGGTGAAAGTAAAGTTGTCATTGCTGCGCCGGTGGTTGCACAGATGGCATTACCTCGCTTTATGGCGGGTGGTGATAGCGCATTGTTGTCGTTAGATTTGACTAACTTAACTGAACAGACGCAAAACTTGACCTTGAACTTTGCGGCTAATGACCTGATTAAGTTAGAGGGGGATATTAGCAAAGAGATAACATTGGAAAAAGGCAAACGCACCACAGTAGAGATTCCGGTCACAGCGGATTTGGGGGTTGGTCAAGGAGAGGTTTCCTTGACGATTGATGGTCTGAATTTACCCGGTGAAAATCTGAAACCGTATAAAAATAGTTGGAAGATTGGTGTGCGTCAGGCACAGCCAGCGGAAACTGTTTTGTTCGCTAATGTTATTCATCCGGGAGAGGAGTGGCAGTTGCCGTTAAATACCTTATCGGGTTTATCACCAGAAGGAGCCGAGGGGCAGTTGTTACTGAGCAGCCGTCCACCGTTACAGATTTCACGCTATATTCGTGAATTGTACGCCTACCCATATGGCTGTCTTGAACAGACAATCAGTGGGCTTTATCCGTCACTCTATTCGAACAAATCAGAGCTGAATAGTTTGGGTATCATGGCGGAAGATGATAATAAACGCCGGGCAAGTATTGATGAGGGAATTATTCATTTGTTGAGTATGCAGCGTCATGACGGTAGCTTTGCTTTATGGGATAAAACCGGTGATGAAGAATATTGGTTAACGGCCTATGCCGCCGATTTTCTATTCCGTGCAAGTCAACGAGGTTACAGCGTACCTAAAGAGGTGTTGACTTCTGCCAATAACCGTCTGTTACGTTATTTACAGGATAAGAGTGTTATTAACTATCCCTATAGCCAGAATCAGGAAGCAATGCGATTCTCGGTTCAGTCTTATGCTGGTCTGGTGCTTGCCAATCAACAGAAAGCGCCATTGGGCGCTCTGAGACAAGTTTATGAACGCCGTCAGCAAGCAGGCAATGGCTTGTCACTGGTACAACTGGGAGTCGCACTGAAATTGATGGGGGATAACACCCGAGCAGATGAAGCGGTTCGTTTGGGGATCAGTAAAAACCGTCATGATGATGTAGATTTAGGTGATTACGGTAGTGACATCCGTGACAACGCAATGATTGTTGCTCTGTTGACTGAAAATAATATGCTAATAAAGGAACGTGATGAGAAATTGCTGGCTCTGTCTGATGAATTGACATCTCGCAATTATTTCTCAACTCAGGAGAGTAATTCACTCTACTTGGCGGGACGTTTCTTTATTGATACATCAGTGCAGCCGTGGAAAGCGGTGATTAATCAGCGGACTTCACCAATAAGTAGGGATAAGTCCTATAGTGAGATGTTGTATCCACAGGATATTCAGCAAGGTGTGAGTATCCGTAACCTTGGTGACAGCACGCTCTATTCACGAGTAAATGTGGTGGCCTACCCGCTGCGCTCTCCGAAACCTTACGCTAATGTGCTGAAAATTCAGCGTAGCTATCTGGATATGAAGGGTAATCCGGTTTCCATTGACCATCTGAAGAGCGGTGAAATGGTGGTTGTAAAGCTGGTGGTAAGCTCAGATAAATCCGTACAGGATGCTTTGGTTGTTGATTTATTGCCCGCCGGCTTGGAGCTGGAAAACCAGAACTTGGCTAACAGCAGTGCTAAGTTGAGTGAGAGTGCCGCTAATCTTCAGGAGTTGATTGGCGATATGCAACAGGCGACGATTCATCATATTGAATATCGTGATGATCGATATGTGGCGGCAGTCGCGGTTGATCCGTCTCAGCCAGTGACGTTGCTCTATCTGGCACGTGCTGTAACTCCGGGTGTTTACACCATTCCTGCACCACAGGTTGAATCTATGTATGTGCCTTACTGGCGTGCAGTCGGTTCTACACCTGAAAAACTGGAAGTTGTCCGCTAAATTTGTCAGCCCTTATGCTCTGGTGTAAGGGCTGATTTCTCTCTTGGTGTTCATAGATGAAGAAAACGCATCGCCTTATGTGGCTGATTGTACTGTTGTTGTTTTTGCTCCCGGCGGGTTTATGGCTGGCAGATAAAATTTGGCCTCTGCCACTGCGTGAAGTCAAAATGGCGCGTATTGTCGTGAGTGAGGATGGTACGCCGCTTTGGCGTTTTGCCGATGATGAAGGCGTTTGGCGTTATCCGGTAACATTGGATCAAGTATCACCGGAATATATTCAGGCATTGCTGACTTATGAAGATCGCTGGTTCTATAAACACCCGGGGATTAACCCGATTTCTCTGGTCAGGGCTGCCTGGCAAGATATACGAGCCGGTAAGATTTTGTCCGGTGGTAGTACGCTGTCAATGCAGGTCGCTCGGTTGATTGATCCCCATTCACGCACTTTCGGCGGGAAGCTGAAACAGATCTGGCGTACTTTGCAGCTTGAATGGCACTATTCCAAAAATGAAATTCTGGAGATGTATCTGAACCGTGCGCCGTTTGGTGGCACATTACAAGGTGTCGGTGCGGCGAGTTGGGCATATTTGGCTAAACCGCCCTCTGAACTCTCAGCGGGAGAAGCGGCTTTACTGGCTGTTCTGCCACAGGCTCCTAGCCGTTTAAGGCCAGATCGCTATCCTGAACGGGCACAGGCTGCTCGCGATAAGGTGTTGCAACGGTTGGCGCACTATAAAATCTGGCCGGAACAGACGATTGCTGATATTCGGCAAGAAACGTTGTGGTTGGCTCCTCGGCAGGTGCCACAGCTTGCCCCTTTGCTTGCCAGACGAATGGTGAAAGGTACTCGTCAGGAGATCATCAAAACAACCCTTGATGTGGGATTACAGCGTCAGCTTGAAGATATGGCGGTGAATTGGAAGTACCAGTTACCAGAAAAAACTTCGATTGGCGTGTTAGTGGTTGATCATACAGACATGGCGGTAAAAGCCTATATCGGCTCGCTGGATCTAAGGGATGATAGCCGTTTTGGTCATGTCGATATGATAAGTTCATGGCGTTCGCCGGGATCAACCTTGAAGCCATTTTTGTATGCCATGGCGCTGGATGATGGGTTAATTCATGGGGAATCACTGTTACAGGATGTGCCTCGCCGCTTTGATTATTATCGCCCCGGAAATTTTGACAGTGGCTTTCATGGGCCGGTCAGTGCCAGTGAGGCGTTGGTTCGTTCACTGAATTTACCCGCTGTGCAATTGCTTGAAGCCTATGGCGCCAAGCGGTTTACCGCCAATATGCGTAATGTGGGAACCGTATTGCGTTTTCCTCCCGGCAGTGAACCCAATTTATCATTGATTCTTGGTGGTACGGCAACCCGGATGGATCAACTGGTGGCGGCTTACACGGCGTTTGCCCGTCAGGGGAAGGTTTCCCCCTTGAGATTCACTCCGCAGCAGAAATTGCGTGATCGGCAACTTTTTTCCCCCGGTGCTGCATGGATAGTGAGGCGAATTATGGCTGGAGAAGCTCTGCCGCAACCTGATGATGTTTTGCCGGCACAAGTGCCGCTGGCTTGGAAAACCGGTACCAGCTATGGCTACCGTGATGCTTGGGCCATTGGCTTAAATGCGCGTTATACCATTGGTGTTTGGGTTGGTCGGCCGGATGGCACTCCAGTTGTCGGGCAGTTCGGCTATGCTACGGCGGTTCCCATCATGAATCAGGTCAATAATCTGTTGTTCGCCAATATGCGAAATGGGGCTAAACGGATTCCTGTTGATCCGCGTCCAGCAAGTGTGAGTCGGGCAATTATCTGTTGGCCGGGAGGGCAGAGTTTACCGAAGGGAGAGGATAATTGCCGTCAGCGGCGTCTGAGCTGGATACTGAATAACACGATTCCGCCTACGCTGCCTGCGGTGGGGCAAGAGGCTATTTCAGGCATCAATGAACAGGTGTGGTTGGATAAAAACGGTTTGCGCGTGGCTCCTGATTGTCCCGGCGCTCAGGCTAAAAATATCGCTTTATGGCCGATTACCCTCGAATCATGGTTACCAACACAAGAGCGGCGGGCACAGCGTCTGCCGCCGGTTAATCCTCGATGTCCACCGTTGAAATCAGATGAAGCGCCCTTGTTGATCGTGGGGATTCGTAACGGAGATGTATTGAAACGGCTTCCTGGTTTTGGCAGCCTTGATTTACGTGTTACCACTCAGGGCGGTAGTGGTGGGCAACAATGGTGGTTTCTGAATGGAGAACAGGTAATGACCACAGAAAATAATCGGGGATTTGTTCAGACATTGACTCAGCCGGGTAAATATCAGCTTAGTGTTTTGGATTTGGGCGGGCAAATTGATTCTGTCAATTTTACCTTGAAGTAAACGATTCAGGTAAAAGTGTGATTTGTACGAAAAAATGGTAATTTTCGCTAAGGAAAATTTAATGGAATGTTATGTTTTCTGTAGGCAACCGCTATTCGTACCCCTATAATCAACGCCGTTTTTATCTCCGCTAAGGTTGCGGAATGAGTATTAACCGATTAACTTATCGGGAAAAATTAAAATTATCAGTTGCTGCAAGAAGAACCAAGAGGTTATCTATGACGGTTGAACGTACTTTTTCTATTGTTAAGCCTAACGCTGTGAAGAAAAATGCCATCGGGGCTATTTATGCTCGTTTTGAAAGTGCTGGGTTTAGAATTATTGCCGCGAAAATGCTTCACCTGACCCGTGAACAGGCTGAGGGCTTCTATGCGGAGCACAAAGGCCGCCCTTTCTTTGATGGTTTGGTGGAATTTATGACTTCTGGTCCGATTATGGTTCAGGTGTTGGAAGGCGAGAATGCAGTACAGCGTCACCGTGATCTGATGGGGGCAACTAATCCTGATAATGCATTGGCAGGTACTCTGCGCGCTGATTATGCAGATAGCTTCACTGAAAACGCGGTTCACGGCTCTGATGCGGTTGAATCTGCAAACCGTGAAATTGCGTATTTCTTCACAGAAGATGAAATTTGCCCACGTTAATTGATTTGCGTTACCCGTAGCATCATTGCATTAAAGTTTGTACAATGCGGCGCCCCGCTGTTAATTCAACGGGGCGCTTATTATTTGTTACTATACTAAACTGATAGTGACCTGAATTGAAACTTCGCGTTGAGTTCATTAACGCAGAGCCGAAAGTGTTACAACGAGGCGATATAAAAAGATGTCCCAACCAAATACTGCGGCACAATTTGCTGCTTCTGTCGTGTCTGAAACTCCAGAAAAGAAAGGCGGTAAAATTAACCTGCTTGATCTGAATCGCAAGCAAATGCGCCAGTTTTTCATTGACATGGGAGAAAAACCATTCCGTGCTGATCAAGTGATGAAATGGATATATCACTACTGTTATGACGATTTTGAGCAGATGACAGATATTAACAAAATTCTGCGAGCAAAATTGCAACAAGTTGCAGAGATCCGTGCACCTGAAGTCGCAGAAGAGCAACGTTCGGCCGATGGTACGATTAAATGGGCGATCACTGTTGGCGATCAGCAGGTTGAAACGGTTTATATCCCGGAAGATGATCGCGCAACTTTGTGTGTCTCTTCTCAGGTAGGTTGTGCACTGGAGTGTAAATTCTGTTCCACTGCTCAGCAAGGGTTTAACCGTAATTTGCGGGTTTCTGAAATTATTGGTCAAGTTTGGCGTGCCGCAAAAATTATTGGTTCACTGAAATCCAGTGGTCGTCGCCCGATTACCAATGTGGTGATGATGGGGATGGGAGAACCGCTGCTTAACCTAAATAACGTGGTGCCTGCCATGGAAATCATGATGGATGATTTTGGTTTCGGTTTGTCAAAGCGCCGTGTGACGTTATCCACATCTGGTGTAGTGCCAGCACTGGATAAACTTGGCGATATGATTGATGTTGCTTTGGCAATTTCCCTGCATGCACCGACAGATGATGTACGGGATGACATCGTTCCTATCAACCGTAAATATAATATCGAGCAGTTCCTTGCAGGTGTGCGCCGCTATTTGACTAAATCTAATGCTAATCAGGGGCGTGTGACGGTGGAATATGTCATGCTGGATCATATTAATGACAGCGTGGAACAGGCACATCAATTAGCTGAATGCTTGAAAGACACACCGAGTAAGATCAATCTGATCCCATGGAACCCGTTTCCGGGGGCGCCATATGGCCGCAGTTCCAACAGCCGGATTGATCGCTTTGCTAAAGTGTTGATGGGATATGGTTTCACCACTATTGTCCGCAAGACTCGCGGTGATGATATCGATGCCGCATGTGGTCAACTTGCCGGTGATGTAATTGATCGTACCAAACGTACATTGAAAAAACGTCAGGCCGGTGAACCTATTCAGATAAGAGCAGTCTGAATGGGAATGTTGGTATGTCCTGTCATGCAGTAACTGAAATGCATAAGTGAAATGATCGTTACAATGACATATCTTTGGTCGGTGGGGATGGAATGATAAGGAAATCGTTATCGGGAATGATGGTGGTTGCTATGTTGTTGGTAGGATGTTCCAATCAACCAACAAACGGCAATCAACAGCGAAAAGTCGCAGCAGAAACCCGGATTCAACTGGGAATGGCCTATCTGGCTAAAGGTAATTTACCTGCCGCCAGATATCACTTTGATAAGGTTTTACTGGCAAAGCCAGACCATTATCAGGCTCAATTAGGTATGGCGTTGTATGAGCAATATTCTGGTCAGCCGGAAGCCGCTCGTCAACGTTACAAAATGGCGATGCAGTACGCGCCAGGAAATGATACGGTATTGTATCATTACAGCGTTTTTCTCTGTGGGCAGGGGCAGTATGAAGAAGTCAAGACTCTGTTTACTGGGAGCCATGCTGACAGGCGTGTTTGTTATCAGTGATTTGCCGCTAGTAAAATAGCAAATCTATTTCGCCGCGCAGGCCATTGTGTAATTTAAAGATTATAGCAAGGCGCCGGCGCGAAGTTTTTCACAACCTGAACAGTACCGCGTCTTCTTGCTAATGAATACAGAAACGACTCCAGAACAAGCTTATTTAACCGCCGGCCAGCTCCTGCGTCAGGCTCGTGAACAGCACGGGCTAACCCAGCAGACTGTAGCTGATCGCTTGTGTTTAAAACTTTCTACAATACGTGATATTGAAGAGGACAATATTCCGGCCACTATGGTACCGACTTTCCTGCGTGGTTATGTTCGCTCTTATGCTAAGTTGGTACAAATTCCAGAAGCAGAAATTCTGGCAATTCTGGATAAGCATACCCCGGCAAAAACAGCGAAAGTTTCACCGATGCAGAGTTTTTCGTTGGGTAAAAAACGGAAAAAACGCGAAAGTTGGTTGATGTGGATTACGTGGTTGATTATTTTAGTCGTAATTAGTTTGACGGGAGCATGGTGGTGGCAAAATCACATAGCTCAACAGAAGGAATTGATTTCGATGGCTGATCATTCTGCGGCTAAGGTTGCTCAGAAAAAAGCCAGTTCAGAGGATTTACCCACTGAAAATCATGATCAGGTGACACAGTTACCAACCCGCGAACAGGCAACAAGTGAGCCATCATCATCTGCCGCTGTAACCGAAAATGCAGTGGCAGCGAATAATACTGGTGGTCTTGATGGTCATAGTGAGGAAGTGGCCCAATCTGCGGCATCAACGCAAAATCAAGTGGTGAAAACACCTGAAACTCAATTAGCAGGTAACGGGCCACAAACTCAGACTGCTCCATTGTCAGCCAATCAAGGGACAGCTCAAGTACCGAGTGTGTCTGAAAATAATTCAACGGCAGTCGCTGACAGTAATAATCTGATGATGAATTTTAAAGCATCCTGTTGGTTGCAAGTTGTTGATGCAAAAGGAAAGAAATTATTTAGTGGAACTAAACATAAAGGTGACCATCTGAGTCTCTCTGGCTCATTACCTTATGAGTTAACTATCGGTGTTCCGGCTGTTGTGGATGTACGGTTCCGCGGGCAACCTGTTGATTTAAGCCGCTTTATTAAAGAGAGTCGTATCGCGCGTCTTAAAGTACCGGCAGCATAATGAAAGGCCTGTTACAGTAGGGCATAGTTGTAATTTTATCAGTAAGCACATGGAAGTCTGGGAGAAACACCAGTATGCATAATGAATCGCCGATAAAAAGACGCAAATCTACGCGTATTTATGTAGGCAATGTGCCTGTCGGGGATGGTGCGCCCATTTCGGTGCAGTCAATGACAAACACACGTACTACAGATGTGGAAGCGACTGTTAAACAGATTAAATCGCTTGAGCGTGTTGGCGTTGATATTGTTCGCGTATCAATACCAACGATGGACGCCGCGGAAGCATTTAAGTTGATTAAGCAGCAAGCGAGTGTTCCTTTGGTTGCAGATATCCATTTTGATTACCGTATCGCGCTTAAAGTTGCAGAGTATGGTGTCGATTGTCTGCGGATTAACCCTGGAAATATCGGTAATGAAGCACGTATCCGTGAGGTTGTGGCTTCTGCCCGTGATAAAAATATCCCAATCCGCATTGGTGTAAATGGCGGATCATTGGAAAAGGATCTTCAGGAAAAATATGGTGAGCCCACCCCAGGAGCGTTGGTGGAATCGGCTATGCGCCATGTGGATATTCTTGATAGGCTTAATTTTGATCAGTTTAAAATCAGTGTAAAAGCGTCAGATGTCTTTCTGGCGGTTGGTGCCTATCGCTTGTTAGCTCAGAAGATTGATCAGCCATTGCATCTTGGTATTACTGAGGCGGGTGGTGCGCGTGCAGGTTCTGTAAAATCTGCCATTGGCTTGGGTATCCTCCTGTCAGAAGGTATCGGTGATACCATGCGTATTTCTTTGGCTGCCGATCCTGTCGAAGAAGTTAAAGTGGGTTTTGACATTCTGAAAGCATTACGTATTCGTTCCCGTGGTATAAATTTTATCGCTTGTCCAACCTGTTCCCGTCAGGAATTTGATGTTATTGGCACAGTTAATGCTTTGGAACAACGTTTGGAAGATTTACTCACACCGATGGATGTTTCTATTATTGGTTGTGTGGTTAACGGACCCGGCGAGGCGGAGGTTTCTACTTTGGGTGTCACCGGCGCCAGAACGAAAAGTGGTTTTTATGAAGATGGGATACGGCAGAAAGTGCGTCTCGATAATGCTGATATGATCGATCAGCTTGAGGCGAAGATCCGTGCTAAAGCATCAATGCTCGATGAAAATATGCGCATTGGCATAAGTCAACTGGACAAATAATGTATCTGATACTGGCTCATCGTGATGATGAGCCAGCGTTGTTTTGTTTGTTAATTGAAGCTCGCCGGTATTCGCTTCTATACCCTATGGATTTCGAGATGCATCGCGACGGCAAGGGAGCGAATCCCCGGGAGCATAGGTAACTATGTGACCGGGGTGAGCGAGTGCAGCCAACAAAGAGGCAACTTGAAAGATAACGGGTATATAATCAACATCATTTTTGAATCATTAACTAGAGATAAAACGTGGCAAAAAATATCCAAGCTATTCGAGGCATGAATGACTACTTGCCGGCAGATACGGTTATCTGGCAGCGTATCGAAACTATTTTGAAACGAGTACTGGCGGGTTATGGTTATAGCGAGATCCGCACACCGATTGTAGAGCAGACCCCGTTATTTAGACGGGCTATTGGGGAAGTCACTGATGTGGTTGAAAAGGAGATGTATACCTTTGATGATCGCAATGGTGAAAGTGTGACCCTACGCCCTGAAAATACCGCGGGTTGTGTGCGTGCCGGTATTGAACATGGTCTGCTGTACAATCAGGAACAGCGCGTATGGTATTTAGGGCCAATGTTCCGTTATGAACGTCCACAAAAAGGCCGTTACCGCCAATTTTATCAATTAGGTGCTGAAGTTTTTGGTCTTCAAGGGCCTGATATTGATGCCGAACTTATTTTATTGACTGCTCGCTGGTGGCGTGAACTCGGTATTTTTGAGCATGTGACGCTTGAACTGAATTCCATTGGTTCGTTGGCGGCACGCGCCAATTACCGCGAAGCGTTGGTGGCTTTTCTTGAGCAGCACAAAGATAAGCTGGATGAAGATTGCAAACGCCGTATGTACAGTAATCCATTACGTGTTCTGGATTCAAAAAATCCAGAGGTTCAGCAACTTCTTAATGATGCGCCGGAACTGTTTGATTATCTTGATGCCGAATCAAAGGAACATTTTGATAGCCTGTGTGCACTTCTTGATGGGGCGGGTATCAAGTATCGGATTAATCAGCGTTTGGTTCGTGGCTTGGATTATTATAACCGCACAGTATTTGAATGGGTGACAACGGCACTCGGGGCTCAAGGGACGGTCTGTGCCGGTGGTCGGTACGATGGGCTGGTTGAGCAACTGGGGGGCCGACCAACGCCTGCTGTGGGTTTTGCCATGGGGATGGAGCGTCTGATTTTGCTGGTGCAAGAAATTAATCCAGCATTTGTCGCGGAGCGGTCAGTTGCAGATGTTTATCTCGCTTCTTTTAGTGAAGGTAGTCAGCAAGCGGCATTGATTTTGGCTGAACAGGTACGTGATACGTTGCCCCAATTGCGTTTAATGATGAACCACGGGGGAGGGAACTTTAAGAAGCAACTGGGGCGTGCGGATAAACAAGGCGCCAAAATTGCGCTGATCCTCGGTGAGGATGAAATTCGTTCTGGTCAGGTAGCCATTAAAGATTTACGTACAGGTGAACAACAAACGTTGCCGCAAAGCGAAATTGCTGCTCGTTTGGTTGAACTGTTAGGTTAAGGAGAGACTCTGTGGAAGTCTATACCAATGAAAACGAACAGGTAGACGTGATTCGTCGCTTTTTTGCCAATAATGGTAAGGCCTTGGTTTTTGGGCTGGTGTTGGGTGCCGGGGCGCTGATTGGCTGGCGTTACTGGCAATCTCATCAGACAAATCAGTTGCAGGAAAGTGCAGAAGCTTTTGAACGAGTAGATCAAGGATTAATTACCAGTACAAAAGAGAGTCATGCTGCTGCCGAAAAATTTGCCAGTGAAACTAATAACAGTTATGGCGTGATGACGCATATGCATTTGGCTCAACTTGCTGTTGAAAAGAATGAATTAACTAAAGCAGATCAATTTTTATCTGCGGCTACCGATCAGGTAAAAAATGAGGATTTGCTGTCTCTGGTGAATATTCGCCTAGCTAGGGTTCAATTGGCGGAAGATAAAGCGGATGCCGCGCTGAAAACGTTGGAACAGGTTAAAGGTTCCGGTTGGGTTGCCGTTGCAGAGGATATCCGCGGTGATGCCCTGTTGAAAAAAGGTGATATTGCCGGTGCCCGTGCAGCGTATACCAAAGGTTTGAGCTCAAATTCACCACAGGCGATCAAATCGATGTTAAATCTTAAATTGAATAACTTATCCAGCTAAGGGGAATTCTTTCAATGCAACTGCGTAAAACACTCTTGGTTGGTTTAGTGGCTTCCGTTCTGTTAGCCGGTTGTTCAAGTGAGCAAGACACAGTAACGATGTCACCATTGCCACAGGTCGAAAATCAATTTAATCCAAGCGAAGTTTGGGATAAATCTGTAGGTGATGGTGTAGGCCGTTATTATTCTCATTTGACACCAACCTGGCAGGGCTCTGCTGTTTATGTTGCTGATCGTCATGGCATCGTTAAGGCGTTGGACATTGATAGTGGTAAAGAGATATGGTCGGTGAATCTGGCGGAAAAAGCGGGTTTCCTCTCTTCTCGTATACCTGCATTGCTCTCTGGTGGTCTGACCGTTGCTGGGGATCATCTATATGTAGGTACTGAACGTGCCAAAGTTATTGCATTGAATACCAAAGACGGGCAAGTTGCCTGGCAATCCGACGTTGCCGGTGAAGCGTTGTCGCGTCCTGTGGTGAGTGATGGTCTGGTGCTGATTCATACCAGTAATGGGATGTTGCAGGCATTAAGTGAGTCAGATGGTAAAGTGCAATGGTCCGTTAATTTGGATTCACCGTCATTATCATTGCGTGGTGAATCGGCGCCTGCCGTGGCTTACGGTGCTGCCATCGTAGGTGGGGATAATGGTCGTGTCAACGCCGTCTTGATTTCTCAGGGGCAGTTGATTTGGCAACAACGTATTTCTCAGGTAACCAGTTCTACAGAAATCGGTCGTCTTAATGATGTTGATACGACACCAGTTATTTCTGAGGGCGTGATATATGCAATAGCTTATAACGGTAATCTGGTGGCGCTTGATATGCGTTCAGGTCAGATCCTCTGGAAGCGTGATTTGGGTTCAGTGAACGAAATGGTTGTTTCTGGTGATAATATTTATATTGTTGACCAAAATGATCGTGTTATGGGTCTGCGTCAAAGTGATGGTGTCACTTTGTGGACTCAGACAAAATTGCAACACCGTAATTTAACCGCGCCTGAAATGTATAATGGTTATCTGGTTGTTGGTGACAGTGAAGGTTATCTGCACTGGCTGAATATGGATGATGGTAAGTTTGTTGCTCAACATAAAGTTGATAGTTCCGGTTTAATGAGCCGTCCGGTTGTCGCCAGTGACAAATTGATGGTGCAGGCGAAAGACGGTACGGTTTATCTGTTTACCCGTTGAGTTGTGCTTACTGTCTGTGTTGACCGGAAATATAGAGTAAAGCGTTAGTTATATACCCTATGGATTTCAAGATGCATCGCGACGGCAAGGGAGAGAATCCCCGGGAGCATAGGAAACTATGTGACCGGGGTGAGCGAGTGCAGCCAACAAAGAGGCAACTTGAAAGATAACGGGTATAGTCCTACGGCTCCTGGAGAGAAAGAGAACAGGAGCCGTTTCGTCTTTTTAGTGTTCTGTTGTGGTGAACAGCGGAGTACTAATTTCAAATTAAGTCATGAGGCATCAACAAATGATACCTGTCGTCGCTCTGGTAGGGCGCCCAAATGTGGGTAAGTCCACATTATTTAACCGTTTAACCCGTACAAGAGATGCGCTGGTAGCGGATTTTCCAGGTCTGACTCGCGACCGTAAATATGGTCGAGCTGAGGTTGAGGGGCAGGAATTTATCATCATTGATACCGGTGGTATTGATGGCATCGAAGAGGGTGTGGAAACTCATATGGCAGCTCAATCTTTGATGGCGATTGAAGAGGCCGATATTGTTCTGTTTATGGTAGATGCTCGTGCCGGGCTTATGCCAGCAGACCACACGATAGCAAAACATCTACGTGGTCGCGAAAAAGCTACTTTTTTGGTCGCGAATAAAACTGACGGTGTTGATATTGATACCGCTATTGCTGAATTTTATTCCCTCGGATTGGGGGATATCTATTCTATCGCTGCTTCTCATGGTCGTGGCGTCACCCAACTTATCGAACGAGTACTGTTACCTTTCTCCGGTAAAGGTGAAGAAGACGTGGTTGAGCTGACTGAGGAAGAGGCCAACGCAGCTTATTGGGCAGAGCAGGAACAGAATGAAATTGAGATGGTAGAAGGGGAGGAGGATTTTGATCCATCAACTCTGCCATTGAAATTAGCCATTGTCGGTAAGCCAAATGTGGGCAAGTCTACGTTGACTAACCGTATCTTGGGTGAAGAAAGGGTTGTGGTTTACGATATGCCAGGCACTACCCGTGACAGCATTTATATTCCAATGGAGCGCGATGGCCGTGAATATATCCTTATTGATACCGCGGGGGTACGTAAGCGGGGTAAGATCACTGAAACGGTTGAAAAATTTTCAGTCATAAAAACCCTTCAAGCGATTGAAGATGCTAACGTTGTATTACTGGTTATCGATGCGCGAGAAGGTATTTCCGATCAAGATTTGTCATTATTGGGTTTTATTCTTAATAGTGGGCGCTCATTGGTCATCGCGGTCAATAAATGGGATGGCATGTCACAGGAAGATAAAGAGCGTGTGAAAGAGATGCTGGATTATCGTCTTGGTTTTGTTGACTTTGCCAGAGTACATTTTATCTCTGCTTTGCATGGTAGTGGGGTGGGGAATCTGTTTGACTCGATTCTTGAGGCTTATGATTGCGCCACTCGTCGTGTTAATACTTCACTGCTAACCCGTATCATGCATATGGCCGAAGAAGATCATCAACCGCCGATGATCCGTGGTCGCAGGGTGAAAATGAAATATGCTCATGCTGGTGGTTATAATCCACCAATTGTTGTGATCCACGGTAATCAGGTAACAGATTTGCCTGATTCTTATAAGCGTTATCTGATGAACTATTTCCGCCGATCCCTAAAGGTGATGGGAACGCCCATTCGGATTCAGTTTAAAGAAGGGGCGAATCCCTATGCTGACAAACGTAATACGTTGACACCAAATCAAATGCGTAAACGTAAACGTCTAATGTCGCATCTGAAAAAGCGTTAATGCTAATAGGAAAAGGGGGGTGATTAACCACCCTTTTTGTCGGTGTCCCAGATCTGGGTAATGATTTCCGGTGCATCTGACTCAGGAAGGGTGAAGTGGTGTTCTTCATTTCCATTGATGATACTGAGCAGATAATACTGTTGATCAGGATATGGTGATGGTGGCATAGAATCAGAAAAGTCTTGTTCTATGGCTTGAAGAAATAAGTGCTGTTGGTGCGGAGACAATGATTTTAAATTCACTGTCTTATCTTGGTTAAGGCTAGGTGCGGTGGCAAATCCTCCTTGTAGAGAAATTGTGATTTTACTATCAGTTGTGAGTTTGAGAGTTTTATTATTCATGATATACCAAATTTTTACGGTTATTTTTTAGGTCTCTTTAGTATAGCGTGAAATTCGTCGTTAACAATTTTGGTATCTTCTGTTGGATATATTTTTTATAAGTCAGGTATTACAAATAATAAAATATCGCTGGCGTTAAACCAGCGATATGTTTATAGATTAATCTTCAGTTTTATCTTTAGTTTTGTCCTTATCGCCGCCTTTATCGTCTTTGTCACCGCCCTTATCATCTTTATCTTCTTTCACTTTAACGCCCACTTCTTTCCAGCTATCAATTGTCGCTTTTTCAACATCCTCATCAAATAACTCACGAGCGTGTTTAATTGTTAATTTAGCGAAGGATACGAAGTTAGCATCACGTGCAAGATCTTTATCCAACAATGTGTTGTACCATATTTTTCCTGCTTTCTCCCAGGAATATCCACCTAATTTTGTCGCCAGATTATAGAAGGCTTTATTAGGAATACCTGAATTAATATGCACTCCACCATTGTCTCTATAAATCGGCAGATCTTTATAATCATCCATATGACCAGGCTGCGGATCTTTACCGAGAGTTTCATCATCATATGCGCTGCCGGGGTTTTTCATTGAACGAATCCCTACACCTTTAATATCTTTGCCCAGTAACCCACTGCCTATAATCCAATCTGCTTCGTCAGCTTTTTGTTTCAGATAATGTTGTTTTACTAATGAGCCAAAAACATCCGCTATTGATTCATTTAATGCTCCAGACTGAAAGAAATAGACCAGATCCGCTGTTTTCTCAATAACGCCATGAGATAATTCATGGCCGATCACATCAATAGATGTCGTGAAATCATTGAAGGTTTTGCCATCTCCGTCGCCAAATACCATTTGTCCGTTGCCCCAGAATGCATTCATATATTCTTCGCCATAATGCACGGTGGCAATCAATTTCATTCCTTTATCATCTAATGAGTTGCGATTAAATACTTCTTTATAGAAATTGTAAGTTGCTTCTAAATATTTATATGCGTTATCAACTGATTTATCTCCGTTATCTGGTTCTCCTTCATCTCGTACTAATTTTCCTGGCAACTTGCGTTTATTTTCTGCATCGTGAATAGAACGATGTATAGTTGTCTTAGTAACTTTATCATCATCGGAATCATCGGAAGATTCTTTAATAACATTGTCCAACATTAAACTCTGAGTGTGATTTAATGTCATTAATACTTTCTTCTTTTCATTGTCATTATTATAAATATTTTGAAGAATGTACGGCGGTATTACGCCTCTGTAGTTATTGTTTTGTATTTGCATAAAATATCTCCTGGAATAAATTTTTAGTTATTAATTAGAGGTACTCTTTAGGTACGGATTCATATTAAACACGTTTCCAGCAGATAGTCATCAGGTCCAACCTGCTTCTTTTATGTTAAGGGGTTGTTAACAATATGTTAAGTTTTTTTGTGTGAGGGATTTTTGCATTGGCTGTAATAAAAATATAAATAGTTAGGAATAGTTTTTTATAATATTCCTAACATGATGGAAAATCATATCCAGTTTTTTGCTGGTAGAAAGTCGGTATATAAAGCGGCTTCTGTAGATTCTGGTTCAGGGTGATAATCATGTTCCCAGCGTACTAATGGTGGCATGGACATTAAGATAGATTCTGTTCGTCCCCCACTTTGTAATCCAAATAAGGTTCCTCTGTCCCAAACGAGGTTAAATTCTACATAGCGACCACGGCGATATAATTGAAATTGCCGTTCACGTTCACCCCATAATATTTCCTTCCTTTTTTCCACAATAGGTAGATAGGCAGAAAGGAAACCTTTACCTATATCTTGAGTAAAATTAAAACAATGTTTGAAGTCAGGTGTATTTAAATCGTCATAGAATAAGCCACCAATTCCACGGGCTTCGTTACGATGTTTAATATAGAAATAATTATCACACCATTCTTTATATTTTGGGTAAACATCTTCTCCATAGGGTCGACATATATTTCTGGCGGTGGTGTGCCAATGAATAGCATCTTCCTTAAAACCATAATAAGGTGTTAAATCAAAACCCCCACCGAACCACCACACTGGCGCTTCACCTTCTTTTTCTGCAATAAAGAACCGAACATTAGCATGGCTGGTTGGTATATAGGGGTTTAAAGGATGAATAACTAGAGAGACGCCTATTGCCTGATAACGGCGACCGACCAATTCAGGACGGTGAGCTGTTGCTGATAAAGGAAGCATATCTCCTGATACATGAGAAAAATTAGCGCCTGCTTGTTCGAATATCGTGCCTTCTTTCATAATTCGACTACGGCCTCCGCCACCTTCTTCTCGTTGCCAGCACTGCTCAGTAAATTTCTCTTTGCCATCTATTTGTTCCAGTTGTTGGCAAATTTCATCCTGTAATGAAAGGAAAAAAGATTTAATCTGATTAATGTTTGGTGTATTCATGGTTCTTTTCCCATTATGGTGTGGTGAGCGTTATATTATAGCTATTAGTGGAAGAGAACGCATTTTCGTATTGATTCCGGTGTTAAAGCGGAGATAATGAGAAAATAGTTATTTCAATAAAAACAGGTTGGTTAGGGATGGAAATTCGGGTATTTCGACAAGATGATTTTGAAGAAGTGATCACCTTATGGGAACGCTGCGATTTACTTAATCCTGGTGTTGATCCTGAAGTGGATATCGAGCGTAAATTGACGCATGATCCTGACCTGTTTTTAGTCGCGGAAGTGGTTGGTGAAGTGGTTGGGACGATTATGGGGGGTTATGATGGTCATCGTGGCTCAGCTTATTATTTGGGAGTTCATCCTGAATTTCGCGGTAGGGGAATTGCTAATGCATTAATTGCCCGATTGGAGAAGAAATTGATTGCCCGTGGTTGCCCAAAAATAGTTCTTATTGTTCCTGAAGATAATGATGCCACTATCTATATGTGTGAAAAACTGGAATATGAAGATCGTCATCAAGAGAGTGTTATTTTCAGTAAACGTTTGATTGTTGATCAGGAATATTGAGTTCAGATATGGCTGAGTGAAAGAATACCACTCAGCCATAAGGCATTAGTTCAATTTGGTGACTTTTTTCACATCAACAGTCATACCATTCCATTCTTTATCGACTTCACCTTCAAGACGGACTCTATCTTGAGGCGTTATCGTTTGGCCATTCCAGTATTTATGATCAACTTCGACTTCAACAATTCCTGCATTATCGCGGAATATGAAGTGATCGCTGTGGATACGGGATTCAATATGTCCTTCCAGCACGACCCAACTGTCATCTCTCATATTTTTAACTTGTTGGGTGGTGGAAACTCTTGCATTTTGATCGACAAAACCACCTTGTGGTGCTGCTTGGACGGGGGGCTGTGCTGAATCAGGACCAGAAAAACCACCAAATTGCGTCTGTGAGGTTTGAGCCAGTGATGGCATACTGAACAAAGCAATCAAAGCGGTGGTTATAAGTGTTTTTTTCATCATATTGACCTTACTGATAGTGATGATTTTTAGGGGGGATAATGATACCGCTAAGTGGTATTTTATCAATAAAATATTCATTTAAGGTGATTAATTTAAACATTCTCTAAAACTAACAATCAGATGTGATGTCTCAGTGCCTATCTCTGTATTGAGTCATAAGGGAACCAGTTATGCAGAAGTATACTTTAACTAACATGTTGTCAGGGTTACGTATTGTCACAATAAGTGGTGCATTGTTATTGGCCGGTTGTACAGGTTCATCGGGTTTTTCATGGTCGCATTTGTCTCCTTTTAGCTGGTTTGGCAGCTCTTTAAAAATCTCAGATCAGGGGGTGGGAGAAATAAATGGTCTGACTGCAATGAATAAAGATGCAATAGAGAAGGGGTTGGATAGAAAGTACCACTTACGCAGTGGCATGGAAACAAAGCATGGTCAATTGGTGACAGTATTTCAAGCAATGGATGGTGATCAATTGAAGATAGCGTTATTTGGTCAGGCCGATGAAAAGGTCAGTCGCATTGAAGTGCTAGATGAAGATATTGAAACCGTCTGGGGAACAAAGGTCGGCATGCCATTTTCGGCACTTTATAGCAAGGCATTTGATGTTTGCCGAAATACGGTGAGTGAGTTAGAGAAGAGCGCTATTGTCTGCGTATCCCCACAGAGCAAACATGTCAGTTATCTGTTTACAGGTCATTGGAATGGCCCTGAAGGATTGATTCCTTCTGATGATGTGCTGAAAAACTGGAAAGTGGAACGTATTATTTGGAAGCGATGAGAATTTCTGATTAAAAACATAAACTGAGTCGGTTTGATGAATTTGATGTTCCTCTTGCGGAGCCGTAATAGGCCCGCATTTTTCATTTAAGAACTTAATTCTTCCTGTCAGCTTATTGCGTTTCATACTTTCTAAGTGCAATTTGGTATATTAAACGGTGATAGTTATCTACCCTGTTATAAATAAACTGGATACATTAGTCACTGGCGCGTTATTTGATGAAATAACGGATAAGGTGAGAAATGAAAAAGTATTCAGTAAAAAATACAATACTAAACGGACTGGTAGTAGTAACTTTATTAGGCAGCAGTCACGCCTCTGCTGTAGAGCTATTAAACAGCTCTTATGATGTTGCGCGTGAGCTATTTTCTGCGCTGAATCCTGAATTTGAAAAACAGTGGAATGAGCAGTATCCACAAGATAAGTTGATAATCAAACAATCCCACGCCGGTTCCTCCAAACAAGCACTGGCAATTCTTCAAGGATTGCGGGCTGATGTGGTGACTTACAATCAGGTAACGGATGTACAAATTTTGCATGATCGTGGCAATCTGCTCTCGGCTGATTGGCAGAACCGCTTGCCAAATAGCAGTTCACCTTACTATTCCACGATGGCGTTTCTTGTGCGTAAAGGTAACCCCAAAAATATTCGTAATTGGGATGATTTAGTGCGTCAGGATGTCAAATTAGTCTTCCCAAACCCTAAAACCTCCGGTAATGGTCGTTATGCTTATTTGGCCGCCTGGGGAGCTATTCAACAGCAAAATGGTGGAGATCAAGGTAAAACTCGCGAATGGATGAAACGTTTCCTGAAAAATGTCGCTGTGTTTGATACTGGCGGTCGCGGGGCAACAACTTCATTTATTGAACGTGGTTTGGGTGATGTACTGATCAGTTTCGAATCTGAAGTAAACAACATTCGCAAGCAGTATGATGATGATAAGTATGAAGTAATCGTTCCACCGGTAGGTATTCTGGCAGAATTCCCTGTGGCTTGGATTGATCAGCATATTGCGAAAAATGGTACAGAGAAAGCGGCTAAAGCTTATCTGAATTATCTTTATAGCCCACAGGCACAGCAGATCATTACTCGCTTTAATTATCGTGTCAGTAATAAAAACGTGATGGCTCAACAGAGAGCCCGTTTTCCGGAAACTAAGCTGTTTCGATTGGAAGATCAATTTGGTGGTTGGTCACAAGTGATGAAAACTCACTTCAATACTGGCGGTATGCTGGATCAATTGCTGGCCGAGGGGCATAAGTAATGTTTTCGAGATCCAGTAAGCGAGTATTGCCTGGTTTTGGGTTGAGCTTAGGCAGTAGTTTGTTCTATACCTGCTTGATTTTATTGTTACCCTTGAGTGCATTAGTTGTACAGCTTTCCAGTATGACCTGGGAACAGTATTGGCAGGTGATTGCTAATCCCCAAGTTGTAGCAGCTTATAAAGTGACATTGCTAGCAGCAGCGGTTGCCAGCTTGTTTAATGCGGTGTTTGGCATGTTGATGGCATGGGTTTTAACCCGCTATCGTTTCCTTGGCCGTAGCTTGTTGGATGGTTTGATGGATCTCCCTTTTGCGTTACCTACTGCGGTAGCGGGATTGACATTGGCAACGCTATTCTCTGTGAGTGGTTGGTATGGTTCTTTGCTTGGGCACTTTGATGTGAAAGTAGTGAATACTTGGTTGGGTATTGCGGTAGCGATGGCGTTTACAAGTCTGCCATTTGTAGTGCGAACGATTCAGCCGGTACTTGAAGAGTTAGGGCCAGAATATGAAGAAGCAGCTCAAACATTAGGCGCTAATCGTTGGCAAACTTTCTGGCGGGTTGTATTGCCAGAATTATCCCCGGCTTTAATTGCGGGCACCGCACTCTCTTTTACCCGCAGCTTGGGGGAGTTTGGTGCAGTGATCTTTATTGCCGGTAACATTGCATGGCAAACAGAAGTGGTATCGCTGATGATTTTCATCCGCTTACAGGAGTTTGATTACCCCGCAGCCAGTGCCATCGCATCAGTTATATTGGCAATATCCCTGATATTACTCTTTAGCATTAATACTCTGCAAAGCCGCTTTGGTCGGCGGATTGGAGGGCATTAATGGTTGAATTATCTGAATCTTATGTAGCGCAACGACCACCTGTAAATTGGGCGAAATGGACGTTGATCATAACAAGCGTATTGTTTTCAATCTTACTGTTAGTGATCCCCATTGTCTGGATATTTATGACTGCCTTTTCTAAAGGCGTTGAGATAGTCACTGAGAATCTTTTAGATCCTGATATGTTGCATGCCATCTGGTTAACGATACTGATCGCGTTAATTACCGTTCCGGTAAACCTAATTTTTGGCGTCATGATCGCTTGGCTGGTAACGCGCTTTCAGTTTCCAGGGCGGCAATGTTTATTGACATTGATCGACATTCCGTTTGCTGTTTCGCCGGTTGTAGCTGGTTTGATCTACCTATTGTTTTATGGTTCGAATGGTTGGGCTGGAAGTTTGTTGGAACCCTGTGATATCCAATTGATGTTTTCCTGGCCGGGAATGGCCTTAGTAACGATATTTGTGACTTGTCCTTTCGTTGTTCGAGAGCTGGTGCCGATGATGCTTAGTCAGGGGAGCCAGGAGGATGAAGCTGCAATTTTATTGGGGGCGTCTGGTTGGAAAATGTTTTGGCGGGTGACGTTACCTAATATCCGTTGGGCGTTGTTATATGGTGTGGTTTTGACTAATGCCCGGGCGATTGGTGAATTTGGTGCTGTCTCAGTAGTATCCGGTGCTATTCGTGGTGAAACTTACACATTGCCGTTGCAGGTTGAATTACTGCATCAAGATTACAACACCGTAGGGGCATTTACTGCGGCGGCATTGTTGGCATTGATGGCAATTATCACTTTGATTGTTAAAAGTGCTTTGCAGTGGCGGTTAAGTCGCCAACATGGTTAAGGTAGGAGCAGAATATGAGTATTGAAATTAACAATATCAGTAAATATTTTGGTCGGACTCAGGTTCTGAGCGATATCACTCTGAATGTTTTTTCTGGAGAAATGGTTGCTTTGCTTGGTCCGTCAGGCTCCGGTAAAACAACCTTGTTGAGGATTATTGCTGGTCTGGAACAGCAAACTGCGGGGAAGCTGAGTTTCCACGGGCAAGATGTTAGCCGTATGCATGCTAAAGATCGGCAAGTTGGATTTGTATTTCAGCATTATGCACTGTTTCGGCATATGACCGTGTTTGATAATGTTGCTTTTGGATTGACAGTCCTACCACGACGTAAGCGTCCGAATATGGCGGCTATCCGCCGTAAGGTTATGGAGTTGTTGGAAATGGTGCAATTGACGCATTTTGCTGAACGCTATCCATCACAACTTTCTGGTGGGCAGAGACAGCGGGTAGCGTTGGCAAGAGCATTGGCTGTTGAACCACAAATTCTATTACTCGATGAGCCATTTGGTGCATTGGATGCTCAGGTAAGAATGGAATTACGCCGTTGGCTACGTCAGCTCCATGAAGAACTTAAATTTACCAGTGTCTTTGTCACTCACGATCAGGAAGAGGCGATGGAAGTGGCTGACCGGGTTGTTGTTATGAGGCAAGGGAATATTGAACAGGTAGGTACGCCCCAAGATGTATGGCGTTATCCGGCAAGCCGTTTTGTGATGGAGTTCTTGGGTGAGGTCAATCATTTTAGTGGGGAAATTAAAGGCTCTCAGCTGTTGATTGGCGGGCAGCACTTGCCTCTCAATGTGACGCCAATCCATCAGGGGAATGTTGATGTATTCTTGCGTCCGTGGGATATCATGATGAACTCGCAACCGACACTTTCTAGTCCATTGCCAGTACAGGTGACTGAGGTCAGTCCTAGAGGGCATTTCTGGCAGCTTTCGGTTCAGCCCCTAGGCTGGCATCATGAATCGGTTGCTATTATTTGGTTTGATGAAACTTCAGTACCCACAAGAGGAAACTGTTATTTTATTGGTGGCACTGAGGCGCGTTTATATGCGGGTGATAAACAATTGCAAACACTGAGTTTAGCCCAAACTGCCTGATAATTATTGAGATTTGGTTGGTACCATTTTGCTCATCGCCTTACCGCCAGGGATGGGCATTTTTTATTTAGGGTCTTGCGATATATGTCTGAATATGGTTATTTCGCATTTCTATTAAATAAAATTTGGGTAATAGCTGTGGCAAGTTTGGAACATTTTATAGGGAACACCCCACTAGTAAAATTACAACGAATGACCGATAGGCTAGGTGTAGAAATATGGGTGAAACTTGAAGGTAATAATCCGGCAGGCTCGATAAAAGACAGAACAGCGCTATCAATGATTCAGCAAGCTGAATTGCGGGGTGAGATTTCTCCCGGTGACGTATTAATTGAAGCCACTAGCGGAAATACGGGTATTGCGTTAGCAATGATTGCCGCAGTAAAAGGTTATCACCTTAAATTACTGATGCCTGATAATATGAGCCTTGAGCGTCAAGCTTCTATGCGAGCTTATGGTGCAGAACTGATTTTGGTGAGTAGCGCAATGGGCATGGAAGGCGCACGTGATTTAGCTCAGCAAATGGAGCGTAATGGTGAAGGTAAAGTACTTGATCAATTCAATAACCCGGATAATCCTTTAGCGCATTTTACGACGACAGGGCCGGAAATTTGGCAGCAGACGCAAGGGCGTATTACACATTTTGTTTCCAGTATGGGAACGACAGGAACTATTACCGGTGTTAGCCGCTATTTAAAAAGCCAGTCTAATAGTGTACAGATTATTGGCTTACAACCAGCGGCGGATAGCCATATTCCAGGTATTCGCCGTTGGTCGCCGGCTTATTTGCCTGGCATTTTTCGCAAGGAGTTAGTTGATCAAGTGTTGGATATCACTCAGAAAGAAGCTGAAGATACCATGCGTTTGTTAGCTCAGAAAGAAGGGATTTTCTGTGGGGTTAGTTCCGGCGGTGCTGTTGCCGGAGCATTAAGTGTTGCGGTACAAAATCCAGGTTCTGTCATTGTTGCCATTATCTGCGACCGTGGTGACAGATACCTTTCTACCGGGGTATTTAATTAATCTGGTTATATACCCGTCATCTTTCAAGTTGCCTCTTTGTTGGTTGCGCTCACTCACCCCGGTCACATAGTTATCTATGCTCCCGGGGATTCGCTCCCTTGCCGTCGCGATGCATCTTGAAATCCATTGGGTATACATTCATCGTGAGTAGAGCAAAAGAGGTGGGTAAGCTCTGCTCACACTAGCCAATTCCTAAATAACCCGAATTCTGGATAAAAAATTGACATGAAGCCTGTTCCAGGAGCAGTGTTTTGGTGCATGCCGAAACAGCTCCGGGGAGGAACAGGCTATGGACAACTTAGTTGAAA
>NZ_JBHFKV010000050.1:0-28849 GCF_042879355.1 Photorhabdus sp. RM71S
TTTCAACTAAGTTGTCCATAGCCTGTTCCTCCCCGGAGCTGTTTCGGCATGCACCAAAACACTGCTCCTGGAACAGGCTTCATGTCAATTTTTTATCCAGAATTCGGGTTAATTAGACAATCATTGAATGTATTGTGTTATTCAGCATCTCTGCATTCATGAAATAGAATAGACAAAGAGAAAACACGAAGACAACATTATCTGGTCACTCCTAATCTTAAAGTGACCAGAGCTGAAATTATTATGGAACTTAAAATATATAATGCTTCCGAAGCCCGTATTTTCCAAAAATCATCATTTAACTTCACAGGAAATAATCTTATTCATTTCTTTACTGATACTATCTGCGATAGCATGTCCGATTTCTGTCAATTTGGCATGGTTATCTATTATCTCTTTTGTATCCAAGAATTTTTTCAATGCAGTATTAAATCGTGATTTAATTTCTTCTTCATAAATACCAGAGTATATATTAGAAATTTTATATAAAGTTTGACACACCCGGTTAAGTACAAAATAGGAATGAAATATGCCGATCATGGGTCTATCATCTTTACGAAATGGAGCTTTATAACGTTCATCAGGATCATTCAAAACAATGTAATCCTGTGCATTAATAATACCTAATGCGTGATGTGCACATTCATGAACAATATTCTCAATATAATAAGGTACGCTATTTTCATCATCACAACAAAACAGGATCATTCCCCACATATTAAAGCTGCAACCGGATCTAATATAATCTCCTTCTATTTTTCCTGTAAGATATATTGTGTCAATAAAAGATATACACTCAAGATAGGTATTTTCATCATAGGTTTTCAATAATTCCAGTGCTTCCTGTATCTTCTTTATATCCTCTTTTACTTCATGAGCAAACCGATATCCAACCCCGACACCTTTATCTTTATATAATATTTTTAAAAGCATGTTCATATCAAACACAGGTTCAATAAAATAATCCAATGCTTTAATAGATAGCTCTGGTTTCCCTGTGTCATCACGACATTTTTCTATAGCGTTCCGAATGTAATTAATACATAACTCTCTATTACCATTTTCTGCCGCATCAATAGCAAGATAATGAGAAGCGCATAAATTCCATTTTGTAAAGAATTTATCAGGAATTTTAAAATCAGACTCGGTTATTTCAATTAGATATTCCAAAGAATTTCGGATTTGTAATTCGAAATCAGAACGGAACTGTTGATGCGGATAACATGTCGTAGTGATGTTCATATTCAGCTCCATATTATACCCCTTCGTATAAAATACGAAAGGGTATAATAGTCAGTTAATCGTCACTTTTGTTATTAATCATCACCCACTGAGATAATAACGATTTAATTCTAACCACTTTAGAAGAGTCAAAGTTTTTCATAACCTATTTCCTCAACAAATTATCATCGAAAGAATAACGTTTAGCCAAACAATATTTAACATAGAAAATATTTATTATTTATCCACTAAACAATCCATAAAATGAGGTAGTAATCACAAAATAATTTTGTGATTACCATCAATACTCGTTTAAAAGCCGAAGCACAACAACATGGCTGGCAACAATTAACCTGGTCACTGTAAATACTTTCAATCAGTAAGGGTTGTAGTTTTCACAATCCCTTCTATACTACTGCTTACTTTCTTGTCGGAGTGCCTAGCGTAAGCTGTTTTATCGCAGCATACACAGGCTGAGACCGTTAATTCGGGATCCGCGGAACCTGATCGGGTTAATACCTGCGAAGGGAACAAGAGTAATCAACCGCTGTCAGCCCACCCAATTTTACAGGTCTGTCCAGCCATCAATTATTACTCCCTGCGAGCTCCAGACAAGCAACTTTCCCAATAACACAGTTAGGAATTTGCTATGTCTCATAATACTGTTATCCCTACAACCGATGTCTCACCAAAACCCAATCCGGCGCGCCCACGTAAAGCACAACGCGATGCTGCTCAAGAATTTATTAATTCTATTCAAGGGGTGACATTCCCAAATTCACGACGAATTTATCTTCAAGGTTCCCGTGATGATATCCAAGTTCCAATGCGTGAAATCCAGTTATCACCAACTTTAATTGGCGGCACCAAAGAAGAACCTCAGTATGAGGAAAACGAAGCTATCCAGGTTTATGATACTTCCGGCGCTTATGGCGATCCTGATTCCAAACTGGATGTACATGTTGGGTTAACCAAACTACGTCAACCGTGGATCGCCGAACGCCAAGATACTGAACCTGTTACTACCCTCAGCTCTGATTTTACGCAGCAGCGCCTAACGGATGCCGGTCTCGATCATTTACGCTTCAATCATCGCCCCCATCCATTAAAAGCCCGTAAAGGCAAATGCGTTACTCAACTGCATTACGCCCGTAAAGGCATCATCACGCCCGAAATGGAATTTATCGCACTACGGGAAAATATGGGACGTGAACGTATCCGCGGTGATGTGTTACGCCAACAACATGCTGGACAAAGTTTTGGCGCTCAGTTGCCGGAAAATATCACACCAGAATTTGTCCGCCAGGAAGTCGCGGCTGGTCGGGCAATTATTCCTGCCAATATTAATCACCCTGAATCAGAACCGATGATTATTGGTCGTAATTTTCTGGTGAAGGTTAACGCTAATATCGGTAACTCTTCAGTCACCTCTTCTATTGAGGAAGAAGTAGAAAAGTTAATCTGGTCCACTCGTTGGGGTGCAGATACGGTAATGGATCTCTCCACTGGCCGTTATATCCACGAAACCCGCGAATGGATCTTACGTAACAGCCCGGTTCCTATCGGTACAGTCCCTATTTATCAGGCGCTGGAGAAAGTCAATGGCGTAGCGGAAAATCTCACTTGGGAAATATTCCGTGATACCTTGCTGGAACAAGCAGAACAAGGGGTAGATTACTTCACCATTCATGCCGGTGTATTACTGCGCTATGTACCGATGACAGCCAAACGCCTCACCGGAATTGTGTCCCGCGGTGGTTCAATTATGGCGAAATGGTGTCTGTCTCATCATCAAGAAAACTTCCTTTACCAACATTTCCGTGAAATTTGTGAAATCTGCGCCGCTTATGATGTTTCCCTATCACTGGGAGACGGTTTACGCCCTGGTTCTATTCAAGATGCTAACGATGAAGCGCAGTTTGCAGAACTGCACACATTAGGTGAACTGACCAAAATTGCCTGGGAATATGATGTTCAGGTGATGATAGAAGGTCCCGGACATATTCCTATGCAGATGATCCACCGCAATATGACGGAAGAATTGGAACATTGTCACGAAGCCCCTTTCTATACCCTTGGCCCACTAACAACAGATATTGCACCCGGTTATGACCATTTCACTTCCGGTATCGGCGCTGCCATGATTGGCTGGTTTGGCTGCGCCATGCTCTGTTATGTGACGCCGAAGGAGCATCTCGGCTTGCCAAACAAAGATGATGTTAAGCAAGGGCTAATTACCTACAAAATTGCTGCTCATGCCGCCGATCTCGCCAAAGGTCATCCGGGCGCACAAATCCGCGATAACGCCATGTCCAAAGCACGTTTTGAATTTCGTTGGGAAGATCAATTTAACCTCGCGCTCGATCCCGATACTGCTCGCGCCTATCACGATGAAACTCTGCCACAAGCCTCCGGCAAAATTGCGCATTTCTGTTCTATGTGCGGGCCTAAATTCTGCTCTATGAAGATTTCTCAGGAAGTACGCGATTATGCCGCTGGTATGGAACAAATGTCTGAAACATTCTGCGCCCACGGTGGCGAGTTGTATCACAGCGTAGAGGATGTCTCTCATGAACAATCTGCCTAACGCGCCATTTGCCCCAACGGAATATAAATTGGGCCTGTATCCCGTCGTGGATTCGCTAGAGTGGATTTCCCGCTTGTTAAAAGCAGGCGTCACCACAATTCAGTTGAGAATTAAAGATCGACCAGAAGATCAGGTGGAAGAAGAGATTCAGCAAGCTATTATGCTCGGTAGCCAATATAACGCTCGTTTGTTTATCAACGACTACTGGCGACTGGCAATAAAGCATGGCGCTTATGGTGTTCATCTGGGGCAGGAAGATTTAGTTATCGCTGATCTGAACGCCATCCAAAAAGCGGGATTACGGTTAGGAATCTCTACCCACGATGAACAAGAGCTGGCACGAGCTAAATCTCTGCGTCCGTCTTATATCGCTCTCGGCCATATTTTCCCAACCACGACCAAAACGATGCCATCTTCCCCACAAGGACTGGCAGCACTAAAACGGCAAGTAGAAAACACACCAGACTATCCCACTGTCGCCATCGGCGGAATTTCTCTTGAACGCGTACCGGATGTCATTGCAACGGAAGTCGGCAGTGTGGCGCTGGTTAGTGCAATTACCAAAGCAAAGGATTGGCGACAGGCCACCGCACAACTGCTTCATCTGATTGAAGGCGTTGCGTTAAAGGGATAGAGAGGTTCTTATGCTGAATGATCAAGAATTTATGCGTTACAGCCGACAACTGTTACTCGAAGATATTGGCCCGGAAGGGCAGGAAAAACTGAAATCCAGCCGAGTATTGATTGTCGGACTGGGAGGACTAGGCGCTCCTGCATCTCTCTATTTAGCCGGGGCAGGTGTGGGAACAATTTATCTCGCTGATGATGACCAATTGCACATCTCCAATTTACAACGGCAAATACTTTACCGCACCGAAGAGATCCCTGCCGCAAAAGCTGAACTTGCAGCCAATCAACTCAATGCATTGAATCCGCTGATAAAAACAATGGTCCTTAATCAACGTCAAAACCGGGAATCTCTGGCAACAATCGTGAAGCAGGTCGATCTGGTTCTCGATTGCAGTGACAACATAACAACCCGCCACGCGATCAATGCCGCTTGTGTGGCAATGCGAAAACCATTAATTAGCGGCAGTGCTGTCGGTTTTAGCGGTCAACTTATGGTATTTGAACCCCCTTATCTTCATGGCTGTTATAGCTGTCTCTACCCTGAACAGGAAGAACCACTACGAAATTGCCGGACTGCGGGTGTCTTAGGTCCGGTAGTCGGTATCATCGGCACATTACAGGCATTGGAAGCCATCAAAATGTTAACCGGGCTTCCCTCTCCGTTAAGCGGCAAACTCCGACTGTTTGATGGTAAACAACAAAGCTGGAGCACTCTACAACTTAGCCAGTCGCAGCAATGCCCGATTTGCGGAGATATGGCATGAAAATTACGGTAAACGACCAGCCGATGGAGCTTATGGCTCCTCTGGCTATACAACAATTGCTAGAACAACTTGAACGAACACAACCGGGAATGGCACTGGCTATTAATCAAATCATTATTCCGCGTTCAGAGTGGAATACGCATCAAATTAATGATGGAGACAATATCCTTCTGTTTCAGGCTATTGCTGGAGGTTGATATGCTAAAAATTGCTGATACGACTTTTAATTCCCGCCTATTTACCGGTACAGGCAAATTCGCCAATGCCAATTTAATGACTCAGGCTATAGCGGCTTCCGGCAGCCAGCTTGTCACGATGGCAATGAAACGCATTGATTTGCAAAGCGGTAATGACGCTATTTTGGCACCATTGCAAAAACTTGGCGTCAAATTGCTGCCAAATACTTCTGGAGCTAAAACCGCAGAAGAGGCCCTGTTTGCCGCCCGTTTGGCCCGTGAAGCACTGGCGACCAACTGGATCAAACTAGAGATTCATCCTGATGTGAAATACTTGTTACCTGACCCGATTGAAACACTCAAAGGCGCTGAAATGTTGGTCAAAGATGGGTTTGTCGTTCTGCCATATTGCAGTGCTGATCCCGTTTTGTGTAAGCGTCTGGAAGAAGTGGGTTGCGCGGCAGTCATGCCTTTAGGCGCACCGATCGGCTCTAATCAAGGGCTGCTCACCCGAGATTTCCTGCAAATTATTATCGAGCAAGCACAAGTGCCGGTGGTCATTGATGCCGGCATCGGCGCGCCAAGCCATGCATTGGAAGCAATTGAACTGGGTGCGGATGCGGTATTAGTCAACACTGCCATTGCCGTTGCACGTAATCCAGTAAAAATGGCTCAAGCCTTCAAAATAGCGATTGAAGCGGGTGAATTATCCTATCAAGCTGGCCTGGCAAGTCCGAAACAACATGCTGTCGCATCCAGTCCACTGACCGATTTTCTAGGGGCATTTTGATGATTCATCATCTTATGAGCGGTAGTTTTAGTTACCGCTGGCAGCAGTTGGACTGGGATGACATTACCCTTCGCATTAATAGCAAAACCGCGCAGGATGTTGAACGGGCATTAAGCAGTAACAAATTAAATCTGGACGATTTCATGGCCTTGCTCTCTCCGGCAGCGAAATCCTATATCGAACCACTGGCACAACGGGCACAAAAACTGACTCGTCAACGCTTCGGTAACACCGTTGGTTTTTATGTACCGCTTTATCTCTCCAATTTGTGTGCCAATGATTGCACCTATTGCGGGTTCTCAATGAGTAACCGCATCAAACGCAAAACACTCAATAAAGATGAAATTATTGCCGAATGTCAGGCGATTAAAGCGCTGGGCTTCGACAATCTGTTATTAGTCACCGGAGAACATCAGGGCAAGGTCGGTATGGATTATTTCCGCCGCTATCTGCCACTTATCCGCGAATATTTCAGCTCAATAATGATGGAAGTTCAGCCTATGACACAGGAAGAGTATTCTGAACTGAAAACACTGGGGTTAGATGGTGTGATGGTTTATCAGGAGACCTACCATGAACCAACTTACCTGCTACATCATCTACGGGGTAAGAAACGGGATTTTCACTGGCGATTAGAAACACCCGATCGCCTTGGTCATGCTAAAATCGATAAAATCGGTTTAGGAGCGCTAATTGGCCTTTCTAGTCATTGGCGAACAGACTGCTATATGGTGGCGGAGCATTTATTCTTTCTGCAACGTACATATTGGCAAAGCCGTTACTCTATTTCATTCCCACGTTTGCGACCTTGTGCTGGAGGCATTGAGCCCGCATCGCTGATGAGTGAAGCAGAACTGGTACAACTGATTTGTGCTTTTCGTCTATTTGCGCCAGATGTTGAGCTTTCTATTTCTACTCGTGAATCTCCATTCTTCCGCGATCACGTCATACCATTGGCAATCAACAATGTCAGTGCCGGTTCGAAAACCCAACCCGGTGGTTACTCAGATAGTAGCCACGAAGAATTGGAACAATTTATGCCACATGATAACCGTTCTGTTTATCAGGTCGCAGACGTATTAATTAAAGCCGGGTTACAACCTGTCTGGAAAGATTGGGATAGCTATTTAGGTCGATAATTTAATTTTCTTTCTTGTTAAATAATTTGATTTTAAGTAAAAGCTTTTAACAGACAATAACGACAAAAAATAGGATTGAATATAACAAACTGTCTGGTTCCAATACCAGACAGTAATAAAGACAAATACGATTAACAAGAAAATAATTGTCATTTGAAATATCTATTTTGAATTTAAAATAAAAATTTATCTATATAGATATAACCAACATTATAAAATCTATTTTCATCACAAATATTTTATTTCCGCATAACCATTTTATTCATAGTTAAAATTTAACTTTTAATATACAAATATATCACTTATCGACATACAAATTCTCTACATAAAACAAAAAATCCCATATCCTAATAATCATTAACTAAACAGTTTATTTTTCATAAATAACTTGATTTCCTGTTTTAAAAATAAAATTCCAATTTATACCAATAAATAATGAGAATAATAATCCATGTATACTGAATATATTGAAAATTACCCTCATTTGTTTTATTTTTATACCAATTTACTCAAATTACAACTCACCACCAACAAAAAATACAATTGAGTATTATCCTATTATTGATAAAGTGCCCTCCCGAAAAAAAAGCGCTGAAATAAATTAAATTCATTTCTATCTATTTAAAAAGGACTAATATATGAACGTACAAGAGATCCTGAATAACGAAGATTATTCTGATATCAAGAAAAACTCTCATAAAGAACTGATTAACGGCTCATTCGAAGAAGGATATAACGGCTGGAGAATCCCGGCCCCTGAATCAGTAGAAATCTTATCTGAAAATGGCGTTCACTTTATCAGAGTCCAAAGCGTTACTGGTTCTGGCGTCATTGATCAAATTATCGAAGGATTAGAACCTAACACTAAATATAAATTAACAGCTACAGCGCGCGTATCAGCAGAATGGGCCTCATCAGCTTATTTTGGTTTACAGAGTCGCACCGATGGCCCCAACTCTTTTGCTGTAAACAGCACCGATTTTACAACGGGTTCGGTAGAATTAAATACAGATCAAGAGGGACTTTTACGCGTTTATTTATTGAAAGACCAAGTTGGCCATCGCCCAGATGGAGAAACCGCTGACTTTACCGGTTTTGTTTTAGAAAAAGCTTAAATATTTAACTTCGAAGTAGTTTGACATTAAAACACACCCGGAACAGGAAGCTCCGGGTGTTTTAATATTGGTTGAGAAAATAAAATCATAAATTAATATTTTAATTGAAATATAGTTCAATTATTTTAAAATAAATTCCCATCGAAATAATTTAGCCATCTCATTTATTTTTACATTAATTATCACAAAATTAATATTCAATCAAAAAACATGATTGAATATTTTTTCATTATTGATAAAGTGTTTACAGGGAAAAATCATTAAGCAAAATTAAATTTAATTGCCATTCATTTAAAAGGACTCATATATGGATATGAAAAAAATGCTAAATAGCGCAGATTATTCTGATACAAAAAACGCTAATAAAGAACTAGTTAATGGTTCATTTAATGAAGGATATCATGGCTGGAGAATCCCACACCCTGAAACTATAGAAATCTTATCCGAGAATGGCACTAATTTTCTTAGCATCCAAACCTATTCCGGCTCTGGCGTCATTGATCAAATTATAACAGGGTTGGAACCTAACGTTAAATATAGACTGACAGGTACAGCACGCTTATCGACTCAACTAACACCACAAAGGGCCTTGCCCGCTTATTTTGGTTTACAAAATCGCACATTTGGCCCTGAATCCTTTGCTGTAAATAGCTTCAACTTTACGACCGGTTCAGTTGAATTAAACACAGATGAAGAAGGGCTTTTACGTATTTACATGCTGAAAGACCAATTTATAGAACTTCCAGAAGAGGCAACTGCTGACTTCACGGGTTTTATTCTAGAAAGAGTTTAAACATCGGGCCTTGATACATAACACCCGAAGCACATTGCTCCGGGTGTTTTAAATAGAGATAATTCTCCGAAAACCATTCTGGCTAACTTAAATCATGCAATGGTTTTTTTATTGGCGGCGTCAATTGGAAATCAGAAAACCGCACCTGTAATCCATGCCGTTCTGGAGAACAGCACATTGCACCAACAAAGACAGGTTGTTTATCTTCAAAAAAAGGAGACAACCTCAACAATGGCCACCGTAAACCATCAGTGGAATATTGCAGTCTTAAATATCCCTCTTCACGAGTCAAACGTAACCAGAATTTACTAGAATCACCAGGAAATACGCCCATAGACCAATCAGAATGATCACGTGTTAGCACACTACCAATCGAGGCATGACCATCAGAATATTCAATTCCGCCTTTCAGCCAATGTTTCTCATCGACTAATAGCATGACTCCTGCCTGATCGTATAAATGTTCAAAACAGCCTTCAATACAGAGTTGAAAGGTGAAATCATCCTCAACATAACGCCCAAAAACATGACCATTATGACGTTCAAAGCCATACCATGTTCGTTGCCAAAAGTCAGTTTTATGATCTGTAGTGACATTAAGCCAGTCGCTTCCACATTGCCAATCAGATGGTTCATTAAGCCAATGATATTGTGATAAACCCATAGGAACTCCCTCTATTATCTTCCGCTCGAATCAATCAATTTATATCCTGCAAATAAGGAAATAGAGAGTAAAGCAATACAAGCAAAAGCGCCGTGTAATGTCACAATATGCGCTAATCCACCTATGATTGCAGGTCCCAACAAAATCCCTGAATATCCCATGGTAGAAACCGCAGCAACAGCCAGTGAATCAGGCATAATTTTCTGTTGACCAGAAGCAGTAAAAAGCATTGGCGCTATATTGGATAATCCTGCGCCTATCATCAGGAAAGAGAACCCTAACATCATTGCAGTTGATGCTGAGTAAATAAGGATAAATCCAGAAGTAGCCAATAAAGCACTGCTGATAAAAACCCGTCGGTGTCCATAAAAGGCAATGATTTTATCACCCATAAAGCGGCCCGATGTCATAGCAATAGCAAACAGGGTATAACCGATACCAGCCTGATGACTACTGATATTATGTACGCTGGTTAATAATATACCGCTCCAGTCCAGCATTGCGCCTTCCATGATATAGGCAACAAAACAGAGAAAGCCCAATAAAATCACGATCCCATGAGGCACAGCAAAGAATGGCGTATTACCAGCTTCAGCTTCGTTCAATAACCCACTCCATACCGGCAATAGCAGTAAAATAATCAGTAATACCGCCATTACCATCACCTGGAGAGGTGATATGCCCAGAGACAATAATGCGCTCACCGATCCTGCACCGGCGATCCCGCCCAAACTAAATAACGCGTGAAAGCCAGACATAATTGGCCGCTGAGCCATTTTCTCGACCATGACGGCGTGGATATTGACCACAACATCCATTGCCCCAATACCTGCACCAAAGACAAATAAAACGCAAGCTAATGTCAACGGTGTCGGTAATACACTTAACCCTGGCAACATCACTAACACGATCAAAGCACATAAAGTGAAAATTTTCCGGCAACCGAAGCGTGCAGCTAACATGCCGGCTATTGGCATCATGATGAAAGAACCAATGCCGAATGCCAACATTAGAAGCCCCATAGCGCCATTATCAAGTTGTAGCCGTTCTTTAGCTAAAGGAATGAGAGGAGCCCAACTTGCAAGACTAAAGCCAGCAATAAAAAAAGCGGCGCGCGTCGCCATAATGGGTTGTTTTACCAAAGAGATAATATTTTGATCAGACAACTCATGTTCCTTCTATATCAATAAAAAGCCCTCCGCTATGACTAACGGAGAGCATTAAGTTACACAAAATTAATTTTAGAAAATTGCGGAATATCGGTCAGCGTCCCGATAATACGAGTTGCCTGTTGATATTGTTCCGCAATCGATAAAGCATGAGGCCAGGCATACACATAGGGAATACCTGCCTGCGTTGCTGCTGTAATTCCCAAATCGGTATCTTCAATCACTAATGTCTGATGAACATCCATAGACTTCAATTTCAACATAGCAAGATAGGGATCAGGATAAGGTTTCGTCCTCGCAACATCGTCACCAGAGATTAAAGCAGGGTTTTCACTCAACTCCAGCAATCCAATATTCGCCAAACACACTTCCCGCGGCGCAGTAGAAACAAAGCCAAAAGGGATACGGTGCTGTTGTAAGGTCGCTATCAACCGGGCAATCCCTGGACGAAGGTAACTTTTAGACAGCTTATCTTTGTAAACCGAGACGATTTGCGCAGTGATCCCTTTCTGTTGCAGAGCTGGAACCCCGATGTAATCTAATGTTCCCTCCAAACTCAGGCCAATAAGTTGCTGTGGTTGTACATGCTGTGTGTAGTCAGGAGCCAAATCACAAAGAACATCAAAGTGCAGTTGTTCACTGTCAACAATGACCCCATCGATATCAAAAATCACATTAAATCTATCCATGTGAAACATTCCATTATTTTAGATCGGAAATACGGATAAGCACTTTACAGTTCGGAGTAAACAGTGGTTTTTGGCTTTTGCGAGCAATATCACAACCAACAGTGAGAAAAGCCTGCAAGTAATCATTAAAATCAAAAACCTGGCTGACCAGACGACCGGCTGGAATAACGCCATCACGGATCATGGTATAAGCACGCTCAAAACTGTTATTCAGAGAATCGATGGAACCAATCACGGAAAGGCTCTTATCAGCAATTTTCAAGATATCAAGATTGGCATGCTTATCTTTAAGCGCGACATTCAACAATTTTCCGCCAGGCGCCAAATGGTCAAAAATGTATTCGGTTAATTGCCCGGTCGTATCCACACAGAGATCGATAGGCGCTGATTTATCGCCATATTGTTGCGTTAATGCCTCATCAAAATCAGTATATAGCTCACATTCTGGCGGCAGATTTTCTTTGGCAAATTGAACACGACTTTCGTTTTTCTCGACCATGAAAGCCTTAACGCCTCTGGCATGCAAAGCCCAAATATAGAGCATCCCCATTGGGCCTGCGCCAGCTACCGCCGCACGAATATTAGTATGGGTGATGCCCAGTTTATCGACCCCGGTCAGCGTGCAACTGAGTGGCTCAGTCAGTGATGCCTCTTCCATACTGACATGATCATCCAGTTTTATCAGTGAACTCTCTTTAGCCAGATATTGCTCAGCAAATGCCCCATCATAGGAAACTCCCGCTTCGGTTCCCAATTTTTTCTCGCAATGATTTGGATTTCCTGTCTGGCACATCCGACAATGCCCACAAGAATAAGTTGGGTTGATGACAACACGGTCACCTACATTAAAGCGAGTGACACTCTTTCCTACTTGAGCAACAACACCCGTTGTTTCATGGCCCAGAGTAGTTCCCGGAATAGCAACAGGATAAGAACCGGTGATAATCCCAACATCCGTACCACAAACGCCACACACCGCAATATCAACGACAACATCATCAGGCTCCACACAGCGTAACGGTTCAACATCCTGGATTTGAACATCCCACACCCGATTAAATTTAAGTGCTTTCATTACGCTACCTCCTTGTTATCCAGCATATTTAACGTCATATCAGCAAAAGTCAGATCAAGCTTATACAGAATTTCGTTTAAATGTTCCTGAGTACAAATTAACGGTGGACGAACTTTAAGTGCACGACCTTTACCATAACGAGAACCCCGGATGATCAAGTGATGAGAATTCGCTATTGCAATCGCTTGTGCCGCAAACTCTGGTGATGGCGTATCAAAGCCAAACATATAACCGACGCCTCTAACACCAGTAATTTCTGGGTATTTATGCTGTAATGCTAATAAGCCATCACGTAAATAAGCTTCATTATGCTGCACATTCTCCAGAACCTGTTCGTCTTCGATAATATCGATAATTTCATTAAGCGCCGTTAATGAAAGAGGGTTAGCGCCTGATGTACTGGAATGTTCGAATGACTCTAATACATCTAATGAACTCCGCATCAGCACACCACCGGTAGGAATACCTATGCCACCAGCGCCCTTAGCGAAAACAATAATATCGGGTTCTAATTCTTTAGCGTAACCGGTTGAGGCGAAAAATGTCCCGGTACGACCAAATCCGGTCTGTACTTCATCTGCGATAATAATAATGTCATGTTTATGGCAGATATCTCTGATCTTACGGTAAAAATCGACAGGGAAAACGTTATTTCCGCCATTTCCTTGAATAGGTTCAATGATAAGACAGGCAATATTGTCATTTGAACCTAATTGAATAAATTGTTCTAAGTCAAAATATTGATTGGGTTCTGTATTCGATTCAAGTTCTGACATGACACTAGCAGGGGTTGGAATTTTTAAAGAACCATCAATGCTGACATGGAAGTCTTTAATTCTAAAAGCATTACCTGAAATTTGCGCTGTGGCTAAAGACTGACCATGATGAGCCAGAAAGAAAGAGATAACTCCTGAACGTCCTGTTGCTTTTTGCGCGATACGAATTGCACATTCAACCGCCCCAGAACCGGAAACATCACGTAACCATATTCTATCAATGCCCTCAGGGGTATGTTTAACTAATTTACCCAAAATATATTGTGATATTTCATGGGTATAAGCTGAACTTAAATGTGTACATCTGTCGATCTGCTGTTTTAATTTTTCTGTTATTCTGCGATTAGTGTACCCAAGTGGAAGGTTAAATGTCCCCGAAGCTGCATCGATATACTTTTTACCATCAATTTCCAAATAAGGACCGTTTCCAACAAAGCGAGAAAGCATATCTTCAAACCGTTTTTCATTTTCCATCATTCTAATTACCTTAATTAACTATTCATAACCAAAACAAATAAAACCAGCCTTTAATATATAAGGCAATATTTACTAAAAATTAGTTTATATCAACAAAAAGTCTGCAAAAAACCAAAATACATTTAAAAAATTAAAGTATTTTGTATAAAATATATTATTATTTTGAATGATTGGTTAATGGCATGCAGAACTGCTGATTTATAGGATTAATGATAATAAATTCTGTTCAAATCCTACAAAAACTGTACCAAAATTTTCCATCTCACGGCTTTTCCGCAGATGATAAGAGCACTTACCTAATGCGTAGCTATTTTCTGACAGATGATGAAATGTGATAAAAGATTCTCGATCATTTCTGATTTGTCAGAAACAATGTGCGTTTTTCATACTAAGAATAGCCAAACTTCCGACTGACATTAAAATGACGAGTGAAAAATAAGCTGATGCTACAGCGCGATGTCATTTTTTTGTATTTAAGATTTGAATATTTAAAATACCCACACAAGCTGGTTGGTTTACACCGGTGAATAGCTCGTATAAAGTTCAGACTTTAAAAAAAGTAAAGGGTTCAGTCTGTGCGTGATCCTTGAACATCCCTATCGCTAGCTTGAAATGACTCGCTAGTAGGATCTCTGGTGTATCCAAGCTCTTTGGTAACGCTAAAGAATGAATTCCACTGAGCCTATTCACCAATAAAACCACCACCATTATTGAAATATTAAAAGAACACACATGCAAAATTATATTCTTCTACTACTTAGCTTGGCACTTTTTGGACCTTTGGGTATCGATGTATTCTTGCCTACGGTTCCTGCCATTGCCGAGGATTTTAAAGTTAACAATGAAGTTATTCAGTCAACGATTTCTTTGTTTTTATTAATTATGGGGCTAGGTCAGTTAATCGCTGGGCCACTGGTAGATAAATTCGGCCGTCGGCCAGTAGCCCTAACGGGTATCACCTTATATATCATCGGTTCGGTGATCGCAGCGCTTTCTACTTTTCCCGAAATTTTTATTGCAGCGCGAATTATTCAAGGATGTGCTGTCTGCTGTACCAGTGTCGTCTGCATTAGTGGTGTGCGTGATCGCCTAAACGGTGATGAGGCGGCCAAAGCCTATGGATTTATTAACGGTACGCTAAATATTGTTCCTGCTCTCGCGCCATTACTTGGCGGTATTCTGGCCGAAATGTTCAACTGGAGAGCGCCATTCTGGTTTTTGACTTGCTACTCGGTTATTGCACTACTTATCATTGCCAACTGGCTACCAGAGACGCGTCCCGCTAACACTAAACCAGTTCGCGGGTTACCACTAAAGCAATATTTTCAAATTCTTAGCAATGCCCAGTTTATACATTTTGCCCTAGTTAACGCTGGCATTATGGGAATAGTGGTTACCTATGTGTCATTTGCGCCAACCGTGCTAATGACTGAGGGCCATATTTCACCGCTAGCATTTTCATTGATTTTTGGTGGCAACGGACTCTGGACGATGATCGCTTTCCTAACCGCCAATAAAATTATCCATCGACTTGGCCGCCCTTGCTGCCTGCTGTTAGGGACAATTCTAATGGCACTGGCTAGCCTATCTCTGTTTTCTGGCATGCATCTGCCAACTGTCGCCAGCCAGCACTGGCTAAGCTATATGTTGCCGGTTTCTTTCGCCTGCACAGGTATGGCATTTGTTATGGGACCGGCGACCAGTTATGCACTAGAGCCTTATTCTGACGAAGCCGGTGTCGCTTCTGCACTGATAGGATTCGTCCAGATGGCTGTCGGCTCCACCCTCTCGCTCATTGCTATGGCGCTGCCATTTTCGCTCAAACAGTCACTCGTGTTAGTCATGCTACTCGGTACCACCCTAATCCTGTCGGCACACATACTCAGCCGTAACCTGAAAGGACGGGTAGTTTCGCTAGAATCCTAAAATATCAATCACACACCTAACCCCATCATCTGCATCAGTTGTTGTGCTTGCTGAATCGCCTCCTGGCGATTCGCAATCCCTAGCTTCTGATACAGATTCCGTATATGTGTCTTAATAGTTGTCGTCGCTACATCCAATTCTGCGGCAATTTGATCATTACTGTAGCCTGAGTAAATTAATCCCAACACCTGCCACTCACGCTGTGTAAGCGGACTATTGCGAATAAGCTCAGGAACATCAGGATGTGTTAGCAACTGTGTGACAAAACTTTCATCAAAATGAGCGAATTTATGGCGATGCTGACGGTTGATATCCCGCAAAATGCGCTGCGCCCGATGTAACTCTAGTTCAGACAAGGTATTGAGCTGAATAAGCTGACGTAATTGTTGGGCCATCAACTCACCTTCAATGACAAAATGGCTAATAAATCCAGTACGGTTAGCCAGAGCCAATGCCTCAATGAGTGCATTCTGCGCTTCGCTTTTGCGTCCGATATGCCAGTAAAGCAAGTTATACAACAGTAAATTACGATTCAGATCGCTGATTAACTGCAATTCTCTCGCATGTTGATTCAGTGTATCCAAAATGGACTCAGCCTCATCATACAAACCAAGCAGAATCTGAGCACGAGCAATATTGCGCCACTGCCCCTGATTAAAATGATTACTGACACTTTCTGGTCGCTCAGTCTGTGCCAACCACCGAATAGCGGCATTTTTGTCGTCCATATTCTGCCAAATGATGACTCGCAGTTTGTCAGTATTCGTACGCCAATCTCGATGATACTGCCCATTATTTAGCAGGTTTTCACAACGCGCCAGATAACGGCGGGCATTATCAATATCTCCTCTGGTCAAAGAGCATTTAGCCAACTGGGTTAGACACTGCAACTGCTGTTGAGGTTGGAAGTTAGACAACACTTCCAGCCCACGACGCGCTACATCTTCGGCTTCATCAAGACGAGACCAACACCACAAAAGCTGTGAACGGATACGCAACAAAAATTCATGCATTGGCAACTGCTCCAAATGCTGTTCACGGATCAATTCAAATGCCTTGTTCTGCGTTTCATAAGCCGTCTGCAAATATCCCTGAGCTAATAAAATCTCACTTTGCTGCAACAGCGCCCACAACGCATAGTGATGAACATGGAAACGACGCGCAAGCTGCTCGGTTTGTTGCATCCGCGCTAATGCATCAGCCAACTCACCTCTACAATGTAATACTTCACCTTCCACGGAAGTTGCAACAATACGACTGTATTCATTCTGAGGAAGCAGTGCGGCCAAAGCCTGTTTCGCCAACTTATCGGCCATCTCCGGCTTGCCGCTGTTCATAGCCACCTGAGCCCGTAGCGCATCGAATTCAGCTAGCAGATCCGGCTCTATAGCAATTTGTTTCTGTTGCAGTGCCTGTTCCGCTTGGTTTAACAGTGTATTGACTTCTGAATAACGATGTTGGCTTTGGGCTAGCCAAGCCTGGAGCAGCACCAGACGCGGACTCTCCAATAGCTGCTCATAAGGCAGCGCATTCATACACTCTTCCAACAGAGATAACTCACTGTGGTTAAACAGCGACCAAGCATGCTGCAACAAAATATCGCGTAGCATGGCAGTATCACCCGCCGCCAAGGCATGATGAATCGCCTCGCCCGGATACCCCTGCGCCAACCAACCTTCTGCGGCCGCCCGATGCAACTCCGGCAATTGCAACGCCATTTCCCATTGACAGCGTTGACGTAGAAATGAAGCAAAAAGCGGATGAAAGCGAAACCATTCGCCAGAGTCATCCATACGCTGGATAAACAGCCCCTGACGTTCAGTTTCTTCAAGACGCTGCTGACCATTCTCTTCACCGGTTAGACGAACAATCAAACCGTCATTCATGGAACGTAAGATAGAACTGCGCAACAAAAATTCACGCGTTGAACTATCCACCTGATTGAGTACCTCATCCACCAGATAATCGGAAAGATGGCCGGCGTTAATGCCCGACAAGCGTTTAGCCGACAGTTCAGCGGCATCACACGACTGCCGTGCTGAAAGCGCGATAAGCTGAAGCGCCGTTGCCCAACCCGCGACTTCATTGCATAAGCGCTTACAATCGTCGGCGTCAAGGGATGTGGTTAACCGCTTATCAAAAAATTGCTGCGTTTCTTGATAATCAAAAGCCAGTTGCTGACTGTCAATTTCCAGCAATTGCTCACGCACACGCAGATTAGCTACCCCAAGAGAAGGCAAATTACGCGATAAGATGGTTAACGTCAGATTCTCAGGCTGGTGACGCAGGAAAAACCGCATAGCCTCATGAATAATATTATTTACAATCAGATGGTAATCATCAATCACCAGGAAAATGGGCCGCCGCCACTCACTAAGTTCAATAAATAATTGAGCGAAAAGCGCGGGTAAATTGGCATATTGATGTTTTTGGGCCAACACTTCACTTTTAACACAGTGTCCCTGCGTAGCCTGTTGCAACGCCGCGATAAGATAGCTGGCAAAACGTTCCGGCTGATTATCGCTCTCATCCAAAGAATACCATCCCAAATTATCCTGCCCGGCAGCCCACTGAGAGACCAGTGTGGTTTTACCGTAACCAGCGGGGCTAGTTATTAGCACAAGACGATAGTTAGACGACTCATTCATTCTGATTAACAAACGCTTACGCAAGACCGTATTATTCAGACGAACGGGACGACTCAGTTTTGATGGGATAAGCATTAATTTCCGTAATTTCCGTGCCCAATAAGAAGTAATAAGTGAAACCTGCGCCGGAACCATGAGTGATATTAGTTATACCCGTCATCTTTCAAGTTGCCTCTTTGTTGGCTGCACTCGCTCACCCCGGTCACATAGTTTGCTATGCTCCCAGGGATTCACTCCCTTGCCGTCGCGATGCATCTTGAAATCCATAGGGTATAGATGATTTATTTCACGGTCCGTAATGACGCCATTAATCGGCCCAACCAAATTTAGTGAAATAGATTGCTTTTGCAAATATGTTTACGACCCCTATAGTATTAAGTTGCGCACCCTATCACATTCTTGAACAACAAATTCCATTTTCTACATACAAGTTGTGGAAGCAATTAGCAGATTACCTTATCGATCCACTGGAAAAAAATGAACTCAATTAGGTGCAAAAATGATGCGAAAGAGGGTTATTGGCTACGCCCTTCTACTCCTCCCTGACTAATACCTCTCTAGGATGATGCTTTAGATCCTGAGAGCATTCAGCATAGTGCTTAAACTTTCCTTTTCAGCTACAGGATGAAGACTCCATGCAACAGTCCAGATTAGATAAAGCCCAGTTTCAGGCTGCGCTGACACGTCAATGGCAGCGCTTTGGCCTCGGTTCGGCACAGGAAATGTCCCAGCATCAATGGTGGCAAGCCGTTAGTGCGGCCCTGTCAGAGCTGTTGCCCACATGCCCTGTCATCAATCATTCCGACCAACAACGCCATGTGAACTACATCTCTATGGAGTTTCTGATTGGCCGTTTAACCGCAAACAATCTGCTTAACCTTGGTTGGTATGAAGACGTTCAGGCTTACCTGGCAGAAGAAAATATCATTCTGAGTGATCTTCTGGAACAAGAAACTGACCCCGCTTTAGGTAACGGTGGATTGGGACGGCTTGCCGCCTGTTTTCTTGACTCTATGGCAACCGTCGGTCAGCCGGCAATTGGCTATGGTCTGAATTATCAATACGGCCTGTTCCGCCAATCCTTTGAACAAGGGCAACAAATTGAAGAACCAGACAATTGGGGACGAGAATCTTATCCCTGGTTCCACCACAACACTCAGTTAGATGTTGAGGTGAATTTTGGTGGCGAAGTCGTCATAACCGATGATGGACGCGAAACTTGGGCACCTGAATTTACCTTGGTTGGAGAAGCTTGGGATCTACCGGTCATTGGTTATCGCAATGGTGTTACTCAACCATTACGCCTGTGGCAAGCAACCCATGCTACGCCATTTGATCTCGACAAATTCAACGCCGGGCAGTTTCTGGCAGCAGAACAGCAAGGTGTTGAAGCCGCTAAACTGACAAAAGTTCTCTATCCGAATGATAATCATCAGGAAGGCAAACGCCTGCGTCTGATGCAACAATATTTCCAGTGTGCCTGCTCCGTCGCAGATATTTTGCGTCGCCATCAGCTAGCGGGCCGCAAAATGGAAGATCTGCCTAAGTATGAAGTTATCCAACTTAACGATACCCATCCAACAATTGCCATCCCTGAAATGATGCGCATTCTGCTGGATAAACACCAGATGAGTTGGGAAACGGCTTGGGAGATAACCAGCCATACTTTCGCCTATACCAACCATACCCTGATGCCAGAAGGTTTGGAATGTTGGGACGAGGATCTAGTCAGCCACCTGCTACCACGCCATTACAGCATCATTAAAGAAATTAACTACCGGTTTAAAAAGTTGGTGGACAAAGCCTGGCCCGGCGAGCAAGCCGTATGGGAAAAATTGGCTGTACATTATAACCATCAGATACGCATGGCGAATCTTTGTGTCGTCGCGGGCTTTGCCGTAAACGGGGTAGCAGCGCTGCACTCACAGCTCATCGTTAAGGATCTTTTCCCTGAATACCATCAACTATGGCCGAATAAGTTTCTCAACGTGACAAATGGCGTGACCCCGCGTCGTTGGCTCAAACAGTGTAACCCGGCACTGTCAGGATTGCTTGACCGTACACTTAATCGCGAATGGATTAACGATCTTGATGCCCTTAAAACACTTGAACCCTATGCAGATGACGCCGCTTTCCGCGAAGAGTACCGAGCTATCAAACAAGGCAACAAGATCCTGCTATCCAATTATGTCAATAAAGTGATGGGGCTTAAGCTAGATCCAAACGCCATTTTTGATGTGCAAATTAAACGTTTGCATGAATATAAACGCCAACATCTGAACCTGTTGCATATCCTATCGCTCTATAAACAAATTCAGGAAAACCCGGAACTGGATATCGTGCCACGTGTATTCCTGTTTGGCGCAAAAGCCGCGCCCGGCTACTATTTGGCAAAAAACATTATCTCTGCCATCAATCAGGCAGCGGAGAAAATTAATAACGATCCAATCGTCCGTGATCGCATTAAGATCGCTTTTATCCCCGATTACAAAGTTTCTGTCGCGGAGCTAATGATACCGGCTGCTGATGTTTCAGAACAAATCTCCACAGCCGGCAAAGAAGCTTCCGGTACCGGCAACATGAAACTGGCACTGAATGGCGCACTGACCATCGGAACATTAGATGGGGCGAACGTTGAAATTGCCGAACAGGTAGGAGATGACCATATCTTCATCTTCGGGCATACCGTAGAAGAAGTGAAAGCCTTAAAAGCTGCTGGCTATGATCCACTGAAATTACTCAAGGAAGATCAGCATCTGGACAACATACTCAAGGCACTGGCTAGCGGCGAGTTCAGTTATAGCGATAAGCGAGCATTCGATATGCTGCTACATAGTCTGATTGAAGGTGGAGATCCTTATCTGGCGCTAGCTGATTTTGCCTCCTATTGTGATGCGCATAAACGGATTGATTCCTTGTACCGCGATACTCAACATTGGACACGTAGTGCCATTCTAAATACCGCCCGGATGGGCATGTTCAGCTCTGACCGGACAATCCGTGATTATCAACAACGCATCTGGCAAGCAGAGAGATAAGGAAAAATCATGGAGGAGAAAAGCCTCGATCATTTAGTGACCGAGGCTGGCATTGTCGCCAGCTATATTAATGCTTATGGCAAACCACAAGCGATTCCAACGGAAACCCGACACTACTTGTTGGATGCGATAAGTGAAAACAAACCGGCCAACGCGTCGGTTTCACCCTTACCGACAGTAAAAGTTTTTACTCAAGGCGAGCACTTCACTATCACCCTGAAAGATGAAGAGCACTACCAATGGCAGATACAGACAGAACAAGGAGAGGAATTTCAGGGGCATTGCTGCCATAAACTGGTGCTACCTGATACGCTTGCTCTGGGCTACCATCACCTCACTTTGACACAAGGAAACCAATGCTGGTCCATGCAGATTATCGTGGCGCCCAAACGCTGCTATGAACCAAATGCCCTGCAAAGGAGGGAAAAACTTTGGGGTGCCTGTGTGCAACTCTATACTCTGCGTTCAGAAAACAACTGGGGAATCGGCGATTTTGGCGACCTGAAACACATGCTGAAAGAGGTAGCAGCACGCGGAGGCGCCTTCATTGGGTTGAATCCATTGCATGCACTGCATCCAGCCATGCCAGAAAGCGCCAGCCCCTATAGCCCCTCTTCACGCAACTGGCTTAATGTGATTTACATTGACGTTAATCAGATTGAAGATTTCAAACTCAGTGAAGAGGCACAGCGTTGGTGGCAAGCACCAGAGACTCAACGCACGTTACAGTATTCCCGCAGCACTAAATGGGTGGATTACACCACAGTGATGGCGTTGAAAATAGCAGCACTACGTCTGGCACATCAACAATTCAGTACGCGCCCAGAACATGATTCCCAACAAACCGCTTTCCGCCGATTTGTCATTCAGGGTGGTGAATGTCTCTACTATCAAGCCGCCTATGACGCTCTGCACTGCCAGTTATACGCTAAAGATAGCTCCTGTTGGGGCTGGCCGGTATGGCCGGAAAAGTACCGCGATCCGCACGGTGAAGCCGTACAAACATTTTGCCAATCTCACCCGCAGGAAGTGGAATTTTTCCTCTGGCTACAATGGCTGGCTGATACGCAACTTGCAGACTGCTTTACCCAAAGCCAAACAAGTGGCATGCCGATTGGGCTTTACCGTGATTTGGCCGTTGGCGTAGCCGAAGGCGGATCGGAAACCTGGTGCAACCGGGTTGTCTATTGCACTAAAGCATCAGTGGGAGCACCACCAGATGCTCTTGGACCATTGGGTCAAAACTGGGGCTTACCACCAATGAATCCTCATGTTTTGCAAGCCCAGGCTTACCAACCGTTCATTCAGCTGCTGCGCACTAATATGACCTATTGCGGTGCGCTACGCATTGATCACGTGATGTCGATGCTCAGACTTTGGTGGATTCCCTACGGTGAAACAGCCGACAAAGGAGCATATGTACACTACCCAGTTGATGATCTGATGGCAATTCTGGCACTAGAGAGTCAACGCCATCGCTGTCTGGTTATTGGTGAAGATTTGGGGATTGTACCGGAAGAGATTGTAGGCAAACTGCGCGACAGCGGTGTCTATTCTTATAAAGTGCTCTACTTTGAGCGTCATGGCAATGGAGAATACCGCGCACCTGAGGATTACCCGATACAAGCAATGGCAACCATCACCACCCATGATTTACCGACCTTACGTGGATTTTGGCAAAGCAACGATTTGACACTTGGGGAATCACTCAAACTATACCCTGATAAAGACCTGCTTCAAGGGTTACATACTGACCGTCAAGCTAGCAAACAAGGGTTATTAGAAGGCTTACATCGCTACGGCTGTATCCCGGAACATATCGGTCACATGGCAAAAGAGATAGACATGTCACCGATAATAAACCAAGGGCTACATCGTTATATTGCCCACAGCGCCTGCGCACTACTGGGCCTGCAACCCGAAGATTGGCTGGATATGGATAAACCGGTTAATATTCCAGGTACGGTAATGGAATATCCTAACTGGCGACGTAAATTGAATACCTCTCTGGAAACCCTGTTTGGTGATGATCATGTCAACCAATTGCTGAAAGATGTAGATAAATGTCGTAAAAAAGCGGGAATGGACAGAGGCTAAATGCCGTAATGCCTATTTCCCCTCCGAAGGCATTATCCTGTCCAGTTTAAAGGATGGTTTTAATCCATAAACCATCCTTCATATTGCTGAGTTTTCACCAATGGTAAATACAGGTATTAAGAAAAGCCGTTTTTTGTCTGTCAGTATGGTTTTAAAAGCTAGAAAAGAGGCTAGGCATACCACGAAAAAACAGGTAAAAACTTTAATCATCAAAAGTAAAAAGCAGTGATTAAGGATTTTTTTAAAACGGGTAAAAAATCCGATACCATACTGACATTAGAGGAGAAATCATCAGAAAAAATAGGTTTTAAATTAATTAAATAAGGTGACAAAATGATAGTGTTAACCCAATAACAAGAATATATCATATCAAAACATTTAACAGTATTAACCGCATTAAACCCATTTTCTTAAATAAAAGATTTTACCTGACTGCAACAAGTTTACAAAAAATCAGAGGCTATAATTGTAGAAAACCGAGAGGTATTTAAATTAACCCCAAAAAGCAAAAATGTTTAGCCGCATTAAAAATGATTAAAGAAATTAGCGTTAATCCTAATACCGCTAGCTGATCTGCTACCCTCACTGGTTTTAAACCTAAAAAATCAAATACAGAAAAGGGAGAAACGAGAAAACCTAAATATCAGTTTAATGATTTAATGAAAATAAGGATATTAAATACGGTTAAGAAAATGTAAAAGCCATTAGGTTTACCACAATTAAGCAATAAAAATCATTCGTTATAGCAGGTTTACAATTAAAAATAGGCAACCCATCAGAATGAAAACCACTGTACAAGCTTATCATGTTTTTACATTATTCTTTTTTTACTGATATTTCCCTTTTACCGGTGATTAATCAGCTAAAGATTAAAAAATGGGTATCCCATTAATGCCCGCTTTTTAAACGGTATAGCGTGACTAAAAACAACCTATTCCCTGCTATACCCTATGGATTTCAAGATGCATCGCGACGGCAAGGGAGTAAACCGGTCACATAGTTAACTATGTGACCGGGGTGAACGAGTGTAACCAACAAAGAAGCAACTTGAAAGATAACGGGTATATCACCGCTAGTTTTCACCAATGATAAATACAGGTATTAAGAAAAGCCGTTTTTTGTCTGTCAGTATGGTTTTAAAAGCTGGAAAAGAGGCCAGGCATACCACGAAAAAACAGGTAAAAACTTTAATCATCAAAAGTAAAAAGCAGTGATTAAGGATTTTTTTAAAACGGGTAAAAAATCCGATACCATACTGACATTAGAGGAGAAATCATCAGAAAAAATAGGTTTTAAATTAATTAAATAAGGTGACAAAATGATAGTGTTAACCCAATAACAAGAATATATCATATCAAAACATTTAACAGTATTAACCGCATTAAACCCATTTTATTAAACAAAAGATTTTACCTGACTGCAACAAGTTTACAAAAAATCAGAGGTTATAATTGTAGAAAACCGAGAGGTATTTAAATTAACCCCAAAAAGCAAAAATGTTTAGCCGCATTAAAAATGATTAAAGAAATTAGCGTTAATCCTAATACCGCTAGCTGATCTGCTACCCTCACTGGTTTTAAACCTAAAAAATCAAATACAGAAAAGGGAGAAACGAGAAAACCTAAATATCAGTTTAATGATTTAATGAAAATAAGGATATTAAATACGGTTAAGAAAATGTAAAAGCCATTAGGTTTACCACAATTAAGCAATAAAGACCATTCGTTATAGCAGGTTTACAATTAAAAATAGGCAACCCATCAGAATGAAAACCACTGTACAAGCTTATCATGTTTTTACATTATTCTTTTTTTACTGACATTTCCCTTTTACCGGTGATTAATCAGCTAAGGATTAAAAAATAGGTACCCCATTGATGCCAACTTTTTAAACGGTATAGCGTGACTAAAAACAACCTATTCCCTGCTATACCCTATGGATTTCAAGATGCATCGCGGCGGCAAGGGAGCGAATCCCCGGGAGCATAGCGAACTATGTAACCGGGGTGAGTGAATGCCGCCAACAAAGAGGCAACTTGAAAGATAACGGGTATAGAATCTTCCGCAATAACGCCGATCTTTTTACAGGCGGGACAAAACACCGGGTCACCTTTACAGACAACCGATAGTTGTTGGTTTACCAAACCGGAACCATTTAAAACATCGCCTCCGGTCGTTGTGGTATCACCTTTCAGGATAATTTTTTTTCCTTCCACTACACTTCGCATCATTTACTCCGTTATATTTTCCGTTTCTCGTATTAAATGCCATACGGTTGTGCCCGTCTCTGCACCTTCAACATCAAAAGCCATCGTCCCCTGAGCAAAGAAGTACTGCTTATCAGGCAAGCTATCGGTTTGCCAGATCCCGCTGACCAGAGCAGGATGGTCACCTCTCATAGGGGTCACATTCAGCGGTCCTCGGTCATAACGGGCATACCAGGCCAGGGTGGAAGTTGAATTAAAATGACCTTCACCATAGAAGTGCAATGAATGGCCTTCACGAGGTATCACCCGTATCGGACGTATCAATTGGTTAATAGCAAAATAACTCTCCGGGACACTGCCCGGTAGCGGCGTTAAATCCGGGTATTGACCAGCGCGGATCATCAGACCATTGGAATAAGGCGTAATCAACACATCCGGGTAGCGGTGGCGGGCCAGCATATGACGTATCCATAATTCCCCCCCCAACCGTTCTACAAAGCGTTTGGACAGTAAGGTGATCCAGTTAATGCCACGGATGGAATTTCCATACTGTAATTTAGCTGTGTGCACTGCGGAGTTCACTTGCAGGGAAGGGTAACGTTGCGCCAGTTGGTACTCTAAGGGAAAGTAGTCATAGAAGTCATTGGGTAATACCAGACAGTAGCCACAGTCACCACTGTCCGGTTCGAGTTGTTCACACAGAAAGTCCAGCCAGGCCATAAATCGGGTCATGCCCTCTTGTTCTTTCAGATAATTCCAAGGAAGTGTCAGGCTTAGGTAAGAAATGCCGTTATCACCGCTTATTTCCCGGGAATCCAGGTAACGCATCAGATAATGAGGTGCCTCATCTTCATTTTTGGCATCACTGACGACCCAACCACAAAACTGGTTTTTTTTCTGATTAAGAATACCCTCTTCCACTTTGGCAATATTTTCCGGGGAATATTTTTTTAACCCTTTCAATTCATGACGGTGAAAACGCAGGTGAGTACCGAACTCTTCGCGAAAACGACGATAACAGGCCAGAATGCGTTGCTTTTTCTCTGGGGTGTAGCCCCGTTTAAAAAACAGGGTAATTGAGAGACCCAGACGGGAAACAGTTAGCCCATCGGCATTGAGAAAAAGAAAAGAGGTCAGTTGTGATCTCAGTTGGGCAAAGTAATCTGAAGTTTCCATCATTTTCTCCATTAATTATGAGACAGTGACAAATGTCACACTCGCCAATATTGCCAGGACGGCAGCTAACGCAGCGGCGCTGGCCGCTGCGGCAACAGCTAAAATTTCCACCAGTGCAATCAGTGCAGCAGCAACGGCAACGGTGACCAGGACAACAACGGCAACTTCGGCAATAATCACAACTACTTCCAGCATGCCTTCCCCCACCTCTTTTAATATTTGCATCCAGCTAATGTTTTTTAGCTCTTCCAGGGTGATATCTGAGCCCTGTTGCACAGTCTGCCATCGGGCTTTTATCTCATTCTCCGTCCAGGTCACGATTTTCCCCGTTTGTTCATTAACCCAGGAAAACGCGTAGCTGACTTGATGAGTGACCGGATCAATAATCTCTTCACACACCCACTTGCCGGCTTGATTGAACCATGCTCCAAACTGAGCAAGGAGTTCGCGGGTACTGTCACGGACATAATTCAATCCGTTTTCGGTCAGACCCGCCACCTCCTGCCCGAGGACAACCCAGTCTTCATAGCTCGGTAAGAAAGACCAACGGGAAGTGCTAAGCAGCGGTGGATTTTTTGTCAGGGGTTGCGGAATGGTCCCCGGTACCCCCTCTGCGGGAAGAGCGGGTAAAGCTTTATCATCAGGCGGTGAACCGGGCGGCAGCGGTGCCAGTGGTATGGGATTTTTATAGTGTTGAGAACCGGGTTGATAATGTTTTCGCCACGCTTCATCGTACTGTTTTTGCTCCTCAGAGCGATTATCGTCAACACGCATCACCCCAAAGCGATCTTCGGTCGCAATCTGGATATAATCAGTTTGTTGTCCCTGAGTTAGATCATCCCCCGGAAATTTCACCTCAATCAACATTTTCAAATTATCAGGGTGCACAGAACCATCGAAGTAGGTGGCATTTCTGCCCGGCCAACGGAGTGCCTCATCTTTAACCAAAATAATATCGGGGCGACGGATACCAACAACCCCAAATTTCTCCGCGTCTTCGGCAGAAGGCCGGGCAAATGGGTTACTGGATTGCGGTAAATTATCACTATAACGCTGCTTAGAGATTTGACTGGTTGCCAGCATGGGTAAAGGCACTGCCTCTTCTCTGATAGCAAACACCACTTCTGCTTTATAAGGCCATAAAAAGTCATGTTTAAGTTCTTCAACCTTAATCAATCCACTCATAATAATTTGATTAAGAAAGCGAATAGCGCCCAGCTTGGTGATAATCATTGCGGGCAAACGCAGAGCATACTCAGCTTTTTCCGCCAGATAACAGGGGTCTTCATCGGCGGGAAAGACCCCTATTTCCATCGTGCAATTAATTGAGGTCACGGCCGGGCACATTTTACCGCTGTTGGATATTGTCATACTTATTTCTCCGTAAATTCCATCACATACTCTACCTGCGTGTTACCACTGGCACGGTATAAGGTTTGCTTCGGTTTCGGTGGGGTTTCCGGTGAACTCAGTTGCAGATTTTCTTCTGCCTCACTCTGTACCGTCATCGTTCTGCCCAGCACATCGGTTTTACCGGACAGGGTCTGACCGCCAGCGGTGGTAATGGTATAGGGGGTATGCGCCAGTGGTTTACCGCTCCGTTCACTGAGCAGGGTATAGCGGGCGGAGTAGTCAAACAGCGCACCGGCGGATTTCTTGCCGGCGATATGGTCGGTCATAGTGATGCTGACGC
>NZ_JBHFKV010000051.1:0-26812 GCF_042879355.1 Photorhabdus sp. RM71S
TAATCGCCCCCGAAAAACACGGGGTGGGAAAACACCGAATGAATTATTTAAGGGAATACGAACATGTTTACTTCCAGATTAACGATGTTGCACTTATTATGTGAATCTACCCGTTATTAAAATTATAAAGAGTTATAAATATGAATAATATTGGTTTTATTGGATTGGGGCGGTTGGGAAAGGCAATCTGCTCTAAACTGTTAGAAGAAAATGTTGAATTATATATACACAATAGAAGTTCTAATAAAGCTACTGAACTTATACAGCATGGAGCTATATGGTGTGAAAATATTTCAGAGCTGGCTAGAAATTGCCGTGTGATTTTTATCTGTACAGCAGGAGAAACAGCCATTGAAAAATATCTTATGAATGAAGTAACCGGGCTGATAGCTTTTCTAGAAAAAGGTAGTATTATTATTAATTTAAGTGCAATTTCACCTACTAAAAAATAGTGCTTCTTTTGAGCCGTTTTCTCCCGATCTTGTTGCAGGTATTCGAAAAATTATAGTGGGCAAGCACTCAGGTAAAGCATCAATTAAATATGCCCTTGAGAAACTGGATATTAGTTATAAAGAACATGAATTAGCTCCTTTACTTGCGATGGTACGGGAAGTAGCAATAATTAAATCTTCAGGTCTATCCTTTCAGGATGTTGCGGATCTCCATTCTATACTACGTAAAATATGAGCCATGAAATATCATCTATTTGTTTTCAATCAAGGTGCAATTTCCGCATTATTGAATAGCCACAAGAAGTCTCTGGACAATATACCATTTCTTAATCTTACTCTTAAAGGCGCAATATTTTTCAATGATTTCAATAGCATCAAGGCTTTTGCAAGTTCCATTAGTCTGCCAGTGCAAGATATTTTGTCTTTGCTAGATAATTATCCTTATGATCTGGAATCTGGAGTAAAAATTAGTCGCGAAGGAACTCAATTTGAGAGAATAAAAACAAGTGAGGCTGGTGATCTTTATCATTACCGTCATGTAATGAAAACGCTTGCTGACCCTGAGTTAATGGTGCTTAAAACTACCCCACTTTGCAATGATTTGTATAAGATGAAATTGAATACTGGTCATAAGGTCAAAGAAGTTGTTTATGTTCTTCAAGGAGAAGTTGGTGTTTTATGGCTGAATAAGCAGAGAGAACGCCGTAGGGATAGCCTTAAGCAAGGGGATTCCATTTACATTGACTCTTGGGTTCCTCATGCTTTCTACTCAATAGTTAAGGATTCTCATATACTTGCCATTGATTATTTTTAATTTATCGGGCTGGTTTATCCAGCTCGTATGAATTATCTCCAGTATTATGGACATCCTTTATCGTTATAGTTAATCTCAGTTTTGTTTAAGGATAGCTATTTCAAAATTACACAAATTTAAGCTCGGCTTTTTCGGCTGAAAAGTGTAGGCCATTAATCCTGATACGACTTCCAGCAGAAAACCGAGAACACTACGATGTCTTGAGTGTTCTATCTGAGAAATATTTTTCAACTGATCCACAACAGTCTCTATCACAAAATGCTTTCTTAACATCAGTTTATCCCATAGTGATAAAGCGTTGGCTTTCATATTCTTGCGTACATTCGTCACCAATGTCATTCCTTCCGCTGTCAGCTCTTCACACAGTGCTTGTGAAAGATAACTTTTCTCCATATACATACCCACTCAACCCTTTCACTAACTGTTTGACCGGTTGGCAATTATCTGTATTAACCGGGGTCAACTTGATCGCTAAAAGCTCCCCACAATCATTGATAAGCAGGTGAAGTTTAAAGCCATAAAACCAGCCTGTACTGCTTTTTCCTCGACGTGAGAAATGCACACAGGGGGATGAGTGCTCTTTTTTTCAGTGTGAACATTCGGGTATAACTGACTAATTTGGGGAATTCTTTATAGAAATAAAGTGTCACATACTCAAAATAAAAGGATTTAAAATCACGATAATGGCTCATGTGGAATAAAATGAGGATCGTCATCACATCACTGAGAGAAAGGGTAAGCGTCGCGGCGATGTTTGAGCAAGCCATTTTCAATTAACTGTTGATGCCAGAGAGGAATAAATTTTTGGCAAAAATCATCGACGCCGCAGTAAAGTTCTTCTAAATTAGACATGTTTGAGGATCTCCACGATTCTGTTTTATTTGACAAAAACTTTGATCGTGCCTCAGGCACTGAATTCCCTTCTTAAGCAAACCTCAGGTTATAATTATAAGGCAGTAGATAATCCGTTATTCCGACATACTTGCCGCTTCCCGTATCAGATGCCAAATCATTGTGCCTGTCTCCGCACCTCGAACATCAAAAACAATAGCGCCCTAAGCAAAGAAATATTGATTCTTAGGCTGTCTGTCTGTTCGCCAGAATCCACTGACCAAAGCCGGATGGTCTCCCCTCAAGGGGATGATATGCAAAAGATACCTCTTCCAACGCTAATAACTCTTCAATCGTTTGGCGACGACGAATTAATTGGGGGCTACCATTAACAAACAGCACCTCAGAGATCAGCGGACGGCTATTGTAATTAGAGGACATTGATGCCCCATAAGCACCAGTGTCATGAAAAACTAAATAGTCGCCAACTTGAACAGGCGGCAACGCTCTTGGCGCAATCCCCCCACCTTCAACCTGTGTAAAGATATCACCGGATTCACATAACGGCCCCGCAACTAATGTTTCCCGCAATGGCAATTGCTCAATCTTACGTCCATCAGCAGGCAAGACTGAGATATGGTGATAACTGCCATACATTACTGGACGCATTAAGTCATTAAACCCCGCATCCACCAGAACATAATTACGGCCCCCCATCTGCTTAACCGCCCTAACTTCCGTCATCAGAATGCCCGATTCCGCTACCAAAAAACGCCCCGGTTCGATTTCTAGCTCAACTTTATGACCTAAATGCTGTTCAATCCTTTTACGGGCATCATCCCACAACCCAAAATAATGAGCGACATTGATTTGCTCATCTCCCTGCCGATAAGGAGTCGATAAACCACCACCAGCTGAAATTGCCTGAATATCTTCACCGCAGAGAATAACCTGTTCAACCATCGCATTACACACACTCGCAAGGTGTTGATAATCAACACCAGAGCCAATATGCATATGCAAACCAAGCAATTTCAATCCATAGTGCCGTATTTTCTCAATTGCTCGTGGAAGATCCTGATACCAAATACCATGTTTACTGTTTTCCCCGCCCGTATTCGTCTTCTGGCTATGACCATGGCCGAATCCAGGATTGATCCGCAACCACACCGGGTGCCCTTTTTTATATTGACCAATCTGTTCCAACATATCGATAGAACCCGCATTAACCGGAATATCCAATTCAGTTACTCTTTGCAGCGTCGACACATCGATTAAATCAGCAGTGAAAACGATGTCTGCTATTTCTTGTCCTGGACAAAACCCTGCCCGTAAAGCACGCTCAATTTCTCCTAATGAAACGGCATCAACTTTCACACCATATTCACGCATCAGGCGCAAAATGTGAGTATTAGAACAAGCTTTCTGAGCAAACCTGACTACATCGAACTGACATAACAATTTGATTTTTTGAATAATTGCTTCACTATCGTAAACCCATAGTGGAGTACCATATGCTTCTGGCAGACGGCCCAAACTCTCCGGTATCAGATTAGGACAATTATTGCGGGTAAAAGTGCTCATCAGGGTTTCTCTCACAAAGTCGGCAGATAACCCATTATTGGCAGTAAAAAACAGGAATAAAAATATCCATTTCGTTATAGTCTATTCATCTGTGATATAGAATTATCATTTGAAGGAACAATTTATGTCTTCTTGTTCATGGCGCCATATTGAAATCTTCCATGCGGTAATGACGACAAAAAACCTGACAGAAGCGGCTATTTTATTACAAACATCACAACCAACCGTCAGTCGTGAATTAGCACGATTCGAGCACCTAATAAAATTCAAACTATTTGATCGAGTAAAAGGTCGCCTTCATCCAACAGCACAAGGATTGCGCCTTTTTGAAGAAGTTCAGCGCTCCTATTATGGACTCGAAAGAATAATGAATGCAGCTAACAATATACGTAAATTCCAACATGCTCAGCTTTCCATCGCCTGCCTGCCGGTATTTTCTCAATCACTGTTACCAAAAGTTTGCCACCACTTCACCCGTCAATACCCTGATACTAATTTAACCATCATTCCACAGGAATCACCGCTACTGGAAGAGTGGCTTTCAGCTCAACGCCATGATCTGGGTTTGACAGAACATTTGCAGACACCACCAGGTACACAGAGAGAAACACTGATCACACTGAATGAAATTTGCGTATTGCCCGCCGCTCATCCTCTCAGTCATAAGCCGTTATTAACTCCCGAAGATTTCAGCGAACAAAACTTTATCAGCCTTTCGATAACGGATAGCTACCGGCAGCTCATTGATGGAATATTCGCAGAACACCATATTCGCCGCCGCATGATTATGGAAACTCACAGTGCTGCATCAGTATGTGCAATGGTGCGCGAAGGCATTGGTGTTTCTATCGTCAACCCACTGACTGTACTCGATTATCTGGACAGCCACGGCAAATCTGAAATATGCGCTCGCCCATTCAGTATCAGCATTCCTTTTACTGTCAGCCTGATAAAGCCCATTCACCGCCCTTCTTCTGCCCCAGTCGATACTTTTATCGAACACCTAAAAACACAAATTGCCTTGTTTCCCCAAAAACTAAAATCAGCTTTCCAGCATTAGTGCTTGCCAGTACGGAGAAGAAGCAAACCATTGAACCAGAAAATCCAGTAATGCCCTCAGCGTTGCTGGCATATTTTGACGGCTGGCATAAATACCATAAATTCCCATAGCCTGAGGCCGATATTCTGGCAACAACTGAGTCAATTTTCCTGACGCCAAATGCGAAGCAACAGAATAATAGGGTTGCATGGCGATTCCCACACCTTGCAATGTTGCTTCCATTAACACCATCGATTCATTAGCACTCAAAGTACCGCTAACAGGAACAGAATATTTTTCCCCTTGACGTTCAAATAACCAAAGACTTTTGCCAAAGAAATTATAAGTCATACAGTTATGCAAGGCTAAATCAGCAGGCTTTTGCGGGAGAATTTTCCCCATCAAATAGGAAGGAGCAGCACAAACCACAGAATGACATGTCGATAACGGTCTGGCGATCAAATTCGGTTCCAGATTATTCGTGATGCGTAATGCTAAATCTATCCGCTCCTCGACCAAATTTATTGCCTTATTGCTCATTTGCATATCAATAGCTATCTGAGGATAAATCCGCATAAACTCAGGAATCGCCACAGACAATGCGTTCACCGCCAGAGATTGAGAACTGCTTATCCGCAAAAGACCACTCAACTCCTGTGCTGCTACTGGGTGATCAACAGGTATCTCTTGCGCCAATTGCAATAATTTACGACTGCGCTGATAAGCGATCTCTCCTGCCGATGTCAGGCTGATCTTTCTCGTTGTACGATGTAACAGACGTACTCCCGCCCATTTTTCCATTTCAGCCAGATATCGGGATACCATTGCTCGCGACATATCTAACCGTTCTGATGCAGCAATCATGCTGCCTTGTTCTACAATTATAGTGAACACTTGCGCAGCAGTAACTCTATCCATCAATTAGCTCGATTTATGCAACAAATAATTGCCAATTATGCGGTTTTTTCATCGAAAAACGCAACTTATTATGAACCTCGTTACACACAACATCAGGAATTCAATTATGACTCGCAAAACAACACTAAATATTGCGCTGGCAGGTATCCTTTCCTTGGGTACCATTTCTCTGGCACAAGCCGTTAACCTAAAACTGGATGTTTTCAATCCAGGTGAAAGAAGCGTATTTCCCGTCTCTTCTGAACTCATCATCGGTGATAGAGAAGTTGTACTGATCGATGCTCAGTTCCAAAAAAATGACGCTGAAGCACTGGCCAGAAGAATTAAGTATACCGGCAAAAAACTGACAACCATCTATATCAGTCAGTCTGATCCTGATTTCTATTTTGGCCTTGATGTACTGACCAAAGCGTTCCCTAACGCAAAAGTCATTGCATCACCAGAAACCATTAAAGAAATCAAAAAGACCAAAGATGGCAAACTGGCCTATTGGGGAGGTGTTCTGAAAGAACAGGCACCCAAAAAAGTCATCGTGCCGCAACCGTTGGAAGGTAACACTTTTACAGTTGACGGTGAGAAGTTAATCGTCGAAGGTCTTGATGGCCCTGCGGCTGACCGTACTTTTGTTTGGATACCAAAGTTAAAAGCGGTAGTAGGCGGTGTCACTGTTTCAAGCAACATCCATGTCTGGATGGCAGATACACAGACTAAAGAGTCTCGTAAAAACTGGATGCAGACATTAGATCGCATAAAAGAGCTAAAACCGACAATTGTGGTTCCGGGACATTTCATTGGCAACACACCAATGACATTGGAATCAGTCAAGTTTACGCAAAGATATCTGACTACTTTTGAAAAAGAGCTAGCAAAAGCGAAAGACTCAAAAGCGCTAATCGCCGCAATGGAAAAGCATTATCCAAAACTTGGAGACAAATCCAGCCTCGAACTAAGCGCCAAGGTGCTGAAAGGCGAAATGAAGTGGCCCCAATAAGTGAATTAACCCTTTTGCAGGAATAAGTAATATGCCCAGAATGACTCTGCACTATATCTATGATCCACTATGTGGCTGGTGTTATGGCGTTTCTTCTCTAATACAAGCAGCAAAAGAGGTCGCAAATGTAAAAATTGAATTGCATGGCGGCGGAATGCTGATAGGAGATAACAGACGCCAAATAGACAGCACATGGCGTGATTATGTCCTTAGTCAGGATAAACGGATCGCAAGCCTTACTGGGCAAACTTTCAGTGAGCAATATGTCGCACTGTTAAACGATAAATCACTGATTATGGATTCATTACCACCAATATCAGCCATCCTTGCAGCAGAAAAGTTGGCTGATAAAGGTATCGAAATGTTACTGGCAGTACAAAAAGCGCATTATGTTCGTGGATTAAAAATCAGCGAAACTGAAACGTTATTGAATTTGGCAAATGAATTGCAACTTGATTCAGAGCTGTTCCAGCAACAGCTGACACTGAATAATGAATCAGAAAGTCTCCAACACATTAGGAAAAGCCGTGAACTATTGGCAATCGTTAGCGGCTCAGGCTTCCCTACGTTTATTTTAGAAAATAACAGAAATGAGCTATCTATTATTTCTCTTGATAAATACTTGGGACAACCTAAACGTTGGCAAGATGCGCTGATTCACCATCAGTTTTAATCCCACAGTTTTAACTACTGGCGCCCATACATTTTCAGCTATCGGGCGCCATTCACGATACCCCATTGATTCCCAATAAGTGCATATAGATCATTATGACCGCAGAAATGGCTATATATGGACCAAAAGCAACAGACTCTGGGTAATTTTCTCGTATTCTCCACATCCAAAAGTACCCAATAAGACCAAACAGTGAGGATAAGAGCATTAATAAAGGAATTGCACCAATCCCCAACCAGGCACTAACCGCTGCCATTAACTTAAAATCACCATATCCTAACCCTTCTTTATGACAAATTACTCTAAATAACCAATAGAGAGACCACAAAATCAAATAACCAGCAATCGCACCTGTTACAGCTTGTTCAATAGGCACAAAAGTTTGATTCAAATTCAATAATAACCCTAACCATAAAAGTGGATAATTTATTACGTCTGGCAATAACTTAATTTTTATATCAATAAAAGACAATATAATTAACACCCAAACAAATATCAAAACAACATACAAATGAAAATTCAATGGAAAATAAATCATAAAAAAAGCTGTTATAAACAGCGTCATTAATTCAACCTGAAAATAACCAAAATCTATTTTTTTACATCCATAAATAATTTTAATAAATACACATATCACTTTACTCAAGGTTATTCCGGACACTATTCCAACAAGAATAGCTAAAACAACAATTTTAATATTAAAATCCACTTAATAAAACACCTCCAACTTAATTATACAATGAATGTTTTCACCAAGCAGTAAAAAATAATCACTATATTTTGGCATAAAAATATAATAATAAACACCACTACTTTAAAACAACAAAATAAATATAAAACAGTCAAATAAGATATAAATATGCGAGCAGACTCGCAACATTTATTCAGAGATAACAATCTGCATCGAGATAGCTTGATAATTGGATTAAGCCTCCCTTATCATACCCTCCATTATTTATTGCTTTATGTATAGCTATACCCCGCAGGAAGGAAAGAAAAACATGCGTATACCCCGCGTATATCACCCGGAATTACTCTCATCGAATACTGAAATTTATCTGAGTGATGAGGCGGCTAACCATGTTGGGCGGGTACTCAGAATGAGTCATGGCCAACAGTTACAACTGTTTGATGGCAGCAACCAGATCTTCAACGCTCAGATTACCGAAGCTAGCAAAAAATCTGTCAAAGTACATATCAGCAATAGCGAACTTGCCGATAATGAATCACCACTTAATCTCCATCTGGGGCAAGTCATATCCCGCGGTGAGAAAATGGAATTCACCATTCAAAAATCTGTAGAATTAGGGGTAAATGTTATTACGCCTTTAATTTCTGAACGCTGTGGTGTAAAGCTGGATGGAGAACGGCTGGCTAAAAAACTTCAGCAGTGGCAGAAAATTGCTATTGCTGCCTGTGAGCAATGTTGTCGCAACCGTGTACCTGAAATTCGCCCAGTGATGCAACTTGAGCACTGGTGTGCAGAAAATGATGGCAGTTTAAAATTAAATCTACATCCACGAGCCAGCCAAAGCATCAATACCCTGCCTTTACCTGTAGAAAAAGTGCGTTTACTGATCGGCCCGGAAGGTGGATTATCGATAGATGAAATTGCTATGACAGCTAATTACCAATTTACTGATATCCTATTAGGACCACGGGTACTGAGAACAGAAACGACAGCGCTCACCGCAATTACTGCATTACAAGTGCGTTTCGGCGATTTGGGTTAAGGAGAAAGAATGATCAAACTCGGCATAGTGATGGACCCCATTTCATCCATCAACATCAAGAAAGACACCAGTTTTGCCATGCTATTAGAAGTACAACGTCGCGGCTGGGAACTCCATTATATGGAGATGAGTGATCTCTATCTGCACCAAGGGGAAGCCCGCGCACGTACCCGCTTATTGCAGGTAGAAAACCATCCACAACAATGGTATCAATTCGATAGAGAACAAGATCTGGCACTGGAAACATTGGATGTCATCCTGATGCGCAAAGATCCACCATTTGATACCGAATACATTTACGCCACTTATATTTTGGAACGCGCGGAAGAGAAAGGCACTCTCATTGTCAATAAACCACAAAGCCTACGCGATTGTAACGAAAAACTCTTCACAGCCTGGTTCCCTGATTTAACACCAGATACATTAGTGACTCGCAATGCCGCTCACTTACGTGAATTCCACCAGAAACATGGTGATGTCATCTTTAAACCACTAGATGGTATGGGCGGTGCATCGATATTCCGCCTGAAAAAAGATGACCCAAACGTTGGTGTTATTATTGAAACCCTAACGGAACATGGCAATCGCTTCTGCATGGCGCAGAATTTCTTACCGGCCATAAAAGAAGGTGATAAACGGGTATTAATTGTCAATGGCGAACCCGTTCCTTATTGCCTGGCTCGTATCCCTGCCCAAGGTGAAACCCGTGGTAATCTTGCTGCGGGTGGCCGTGGTGAAGCTCGCCCGCTTTCAGAAAGTGACTGGGCTATCGCCAGAGCTGTTGCTCCAACTTTGCAAGAAAAAGGGTTAATCTTTGTTGGTTTGGACATCATTGGTGACAAACTGACTGAAATTAATGTCACCAGTCCAACCTGTGCACGCGAGATAGAAGCCGCTTTCCCTGATATTTCAATCATTGGCATGTTAATGAATGCAATTGAAGAACGATTAGAGAAATAAAAAATTCTTTTTACGAATTTGCCTGTCAAGGTTTGTCATTTATACTTTTAGCCCACATACTGTTGGGCTAAATAATCCTTACATAGCCAGGTTAATTACTAGAAAAAAAATGAATCTACAGCACCATTTTCTTATCGCCATGCCTTCATTATCTGATCCCTATTTCAAACGCTCAGTTGTTTACATATGTGAACACAATGAAAATGGGGCAATGGGATTGGTGATAAATAAACCTATTGAGCAAATCTCCGTTCGGAAAGTTTTACAAAAGCTGAAAATATCACCAGAAGATCGGGATGAAAGTATCAATCTAAACAAGCCTGTTATGACTGGTGGCCCACTTGCTGAAGATCATGGTTTTATATTGCACACACCAAAACCAGGTTTCAATTCAAGTATCAAAATTTCCGATGACACAATGATCACCACCTCCAAAGATGTCCTTGAAACCTTGGGTACACCACGCCAACCAAAACAGATATTGGTCACGTTGGGGTATGCCAGTTGGGAAAAGGGTCAACTTGAAAAAGAGATAATGGAGAATAGCTGGTTAACAACAAACGCTGATCCACACATTATTTTCAACTCACCCATTGCGGACCGCTGGCGTGAAGCCGCATCTTTACTCGGAATCAATATCTATAATATTGCCCCACAGGCGGGACATGCATAGATGAATAACCGTACAATAATGGCCTTCGATTTTGGCACCCGCAGCATCGGCGCAGCCATTGGACAAGAAATCACGGGCACCGCCAGAGCATTAACCTCATTTAAAGCCACAGATGGTATCCCCAATTGGGGGCAAATCGAAAAATTACTTAAAGAGTGGCAACCAGATCTGGTTATCGTTGGTCTTCCCCTCAATATGGATGGCACTAAGCAATTAGTTACAATGCAAGCACGTAAATTTGCAAACCGGCTGCATGGCCGGTTTGGTGTACAAGTTCAACTCCAAGATGAACGCCTGACAACGGTTGAAGCCCGTGCTCATCTGTTCGACCAAGGTGGTTATAAAGCCTTAAATAAAAGCAAAGTAGATGCTACTTCCGCTGTTATTATTCTGGAAAGCTGGTTTGAACAGCGCTATTAATAGCAATTAACTAACAGTAACAGCGATCAATTAACAGCAACCGTATAACCGTCATTCGCGGTTAATTGATAGCGTTCTTTTTGATCTTCCTCTCCGTTTGCTCTGCCAGTAATCCCTGTAATTTACGCTGCTGCCAGCCTTGCTCATAGGTTTGCATCCCGCTGGCAGCGCCCGTCTGCATAAGCGTCGTTATTTGATGATTTTTTCCTTCTCGTATCAGATGGCTCACTGCCTGATTAACTACCAATACTTCATATACAGCAACTCGTCCCCCACCTTGGGCAGAGACTAATTGTTGTGCTATCACAGCTTTCAGGCTGCCTGCTAGCTGGCTACGTACCCACCCTTTTTCTTCAGCGGAGAAAATATCCACCAGCCGGTCAATTGCCTGTACAGCACCTCTGGTATGCAAAGTCGACAATACCAAATGCCCAGTCTCTGCCGCGGTTAACGCCAAGCGTATTGTCTCCTTATCCCGCAACTCACCCAACAGCAATACATCAGGATCTTGCCGGAGAGCCCCTTTTAACGCTTCCTGATAACTAGGAGAATTCAATCCAATTTGCCGCTGTTGTATCAGACAATTGCGACTATAGTGGATAAATTCCACGGGATCTTCCAATGTAATAATGTGCTGACAACAGTGGCTATTCAGCATATCCACAATGGCTGTTAACGTTGTCGACTTCCCACTGCCTGTAGCACCGGTTACCAGGATCAATCCACTCTCTTCCCGCAAAACCATTTCACGGATAATTTCAGGCGCTTTTAGCTGTTCTAGAGTTGAACACTGAGAGTGAATTAAACGCAAAACGGCTGACAACCCGGAGTGCTGACGAAAGATATTGCCTCTCAATCGTTGGCCATTTTCTGTTTCCAACGCAAAATCCACATGTCCACTCGTTAATAGCTGTTGTCGCTGATTTTCTGATAAAAACTGCCTACTCCACTCTTCCAGCAATAGATTATTTACAGATGGCAGTTGAGTTTGCGGACAAAGCACTCCATTTATACGTAATACAGGAACTTGCCCAATACAAAGATGCAGATCTGAAGCATTATGCTTTACACTAAGGGCCACTAGCTTATCCATATTCATTTTTTAATCTCCTGAGTCACCATGAACAATATTGAACAAAATTTACAAGATGTCAGGACCCACATAGCCATTGCCGCACAGAAATGCGAACGCGTTCCAGAAGAAATTACCTTGCTTGCAGTCAGTAAAACCAAACCTGTGGAAGATATCGAAAAAGCAATCGCTGCCGGGCAACGCCAGTTTGGTGAAAATTATGTGCAGGAAGGTGTAGAAAAAATTGCTTATTTTGCAAATTGTAATGATTTGATATGGCACTTTATCGGTCCGTTACAGTCTAATAAAAGCCGTTTGGTGGCAGAAAATTTTAACTGGTGCCATACCATTGACCGCTTAAAAATAGCACAACGCCTGAACGAACAACGCCCGGAGGGAATGGAACCGCTGAATATTCTTATTCAAATAAATATCAGTGATGAACGGAGCAAATCAGGTATTCAACTTGATGAACTATCAACGCTGGCAGCCGAAGTGAACAAACTGCCGAATGTAAGGCTCCGTGGTTTAATGGCAATCCCGGCACCAGAACCTGACTATGAACGTCAATTGGTGGTTTTCAGGAAAATGGAACAAGCCTTCCTTAACCTGAAAACGAAATATCCTCAAATAGATACTCTCTCAATGGGGATGACTGATGATATGGCTGCCGCTATTAATTGTGGTTCCACATTAGTACGAATTGGAACAGCCATTTTCGGTGCACGTCAATATCACAATTAACCATTTCAACGCTACGAGGTATTTAATGGAAAAACGTAAAATTACCTTTATTGGTGCAGGTAATATGGCTCACGCCATCATAGCCGGATTAGTAAAAGGAGGATATCCTGCTGAGTTGATTAATGTCTGCGCACCAAGTGATACTCACCGTGATGCACTAGCAAAAGAGTATGGTATTAACAGTGATAGTGACAATATTCGCTACACACAAGAAGCCGACGTTGTTGTTTTGGCAGTAAAACCGCAAGTGATGGCAGATGTTTGTCAGCCTCTGAAAGAAAACGTAGATTTCAGTAACAAACTGGTTCTGTCTATCGCCTCAGGTATTTCCGTTGCACGTTTTGGTGCTTTATTACAAGGCAAACTCAGTATTGTTCGTATCATGCCAAACACGCCGGCATTAATTGGTCAAGGGGTGAGCGGATTATTCGCATCGGAGCAAGTCAGCCAGTCTGACCGTGATTTCACTCAAGCATTAATGAACAGTGTGGGTAAAACCTACTGGGTAAAAGATGAAAATGGCATCAATGACGTTATCGCCGTAGCAGGCAGTGCACCCGCTTATTTCTTCCTATTTATGGAATCAATGCAACAGGAAGCAGAACGTTTAGGTTTTGATAGCCAAACAGCCCGTGAAATTGTTTTGCAAACGGCAATAGGTTCTGCGGCACTGGCCGCATCAAATGTAGATCTCCCTTTTGCAACCCTGCGTGAACAGGTAACATCTAAAGGCGGTACTACTGCGGAAGCATTACGTATTTTTTATGAAGGCAAATTGCCGGAAACCGTATCCAACGCTATGCAGGCGGCTATTCGCCGGGCACAGGAAATGGAAAAACAATTTTAATTTTATCAAGGCTGCTAAATGCAATTTTTAACCTTTATTCTGTTCACAGTTCTGGATTTATACATCGCTGTTTTATTACTTCGTGTATGGATGCAATGGGCTCGTTGTGATTTTTATAATCCATTTGCTCAATTTATTGTGAAAATGACCCAACCGATCGTTCGGCCATTACGCCGAGTTATACCGTCTATTGGTTCTCTCGATACTGCCTCCATTGTTGTCGCTTACGTTCTGGTATTGTTTAAATTGATCATGCAACTTTGGTTCAGTACCGGTGCGGTTGCTTTCCTCACACTTTTCATCCCTATCGGGTTAATTGAATTGCTGACAGCAGCAGGTAAACTGGTATTCTGGTTGGTACTGGCACGTGCTCTACTCAGCTGGATAAGCCAAGGGCGCAATCCGATTGACTATGTTCTGATGCAACTAACAGAGCCATTGATGGCACCTATCCGCCGCATTATGCCAACAATGGGCGGCCTTGATTTTTCAGCAATGATCGTCATTTTGATCCTCTACGCACTGAATTATCTCCGTGCTGATGTTCTTTCATGGCTAATACAGTAAATAAGAATTAAATTGGATTCAAAATAATGCAAAAAGTTGTTCTGGCAACCGGTAACCCCGGAAAAGTTCGTGAACTGGCACAATTACTGGCTGATTTTGGTCTGGATATTGTTGCTCAAACTGAGTTAGGCGTAAATTCAGCCGAAGAGACCGGGCTGACATTTATTGAAAATGCCATTCTTAAAGCCCGCCACGCCGCACAAGTTACCGGCCTGCCCGCAATTGCTGATGATTCTGGTCTATCCGTAGACATCCTTGGCGGCGCTCCGGGTATCTATTCAGCCCGCTATGCAGGTGAAAATGCCACTGACCAGCAAAATTTGGAAAAATTGCTGGATACGATGAAAGATATTCCTGACGATCAACGTCAAGCTCAGTTTAACTGTGTGCTGGTCTATATACTCCATGCAGAAGATCCAACGCCTCTGGTATTTCATGGTCGCTGGCCGGGAGTTATCGCACGTCAACCTGCCGGTAATGGTGGGTTTGGTTATGATCCCATCTTCTACATACCAAAATTAGGCTGTACTGCCGCTGAATTAACGGGTGAACAAAAAAATGCCGTTTCGCATCGTGGTCAGGCACTAAAGATGATGTTGGATACACTACGTAATGCTTAAACTTCCACCACTGAGTCTTTACATCCATATTCCATGGTGTGTACAAAAGTGTCCTTACTGTGATTTCAACTCTCATGCATTGAAAGGTGATGTTCCGCATCAGGAATATGTTGACCATTTATTAGCAGATCTGAAAACGGATCTGCCAATGGTCAACGGACGGGAAATTACCACTATCTTTATTGGTGGTGGAACCCCCAGCCTGCTTAGCTCACAGGCAATGCAACAATTGCTGGATGGCGTTCGTGCTCTCCTACCGGTATCGCCACAAGCTGAAATTACGATGGAAGCCAATCCGGGTACTGTGGAAGCTGACCGTTTCAGCGGTTACCAGCAAGCGGGTATTAACCGAATATCCATTGGCGTGCAGAGTTTCAGCCCGGATAAACTAGTACGTCTTGGCCGTATTCACGGGCCGGATGAAGCCAAACGGGCAGCACGTTTAGCCGCCAGTCTGGAGCTACGCAGTTTTAATCTAGATTTGATGCATGGTTTGCCGAACCAAAGTCTTGATGAAGCGCTGAATGATTTACGTCAGGCAATTGCATTATCACCACCGCATCTTTCATGGTATCAGTTGACTATTGAGCCTAATACCAGCTTTAGTTCTCGTCCTCCCGTTCTGCCCGACGATGACGCTTTATGGGATATCTTTTCACAAGGTCACCAATTGCTGACAGCGGCAGGTTATCAGCAATATGAAACTTCTGCTTATGCCAAGCCAGGCTATCAATGCCAGCACAATCTCAACTACTGGCGTTTTGGGGATTACCTTGGTATTGGCTGTGGCGCTCATGGAAAAATCACATTTGAAGATGGCCGTATTCTGCGCACAGTGAAAACCAAACATCCCCGTGGATATATGCAAGGACGCTATCTGGATAAACAGAATCAAGTAGAAAATGAAGATCGGCCATTTGAATTTTTTATGAACCGATTCCGTTTATTGGAAATGATGCCCAAACAAGATTTCAGTGATTTCACTGGGTTACCTGAGGCTTCAATCCGTTTTCAAATTGAGCAAGCCTTAGCAGCAGGTTATCTCTCTGAAACAGCAACACACTGGCAAATTACACAGAAAGGTAAACTATTCCTAAATTCATTATTGGAACTATTTCTTTAACACAAAAATCGCCTTCGAAAAATTCAACTCCACAAAGATTATCTTTGCATAAAATTGATACCTCCATTGGTTTCGTTTCTATTCATAATACATTTCCCCCGCTGAACTTCAGAGGGGGCTCCATTAGACGGTAGTGACTGATTGTCCAGTGTCGGGTTCCTTTCTGAGGAATGATTACACCCCCAAATTTAAATAATATCTAAGTTACAAATTATCCACAGCATTAATATTGAAATAATAATCCACAATTTAATTTTCAATGATAAAACTCAATATATAGAAAAATAAATCAACAAATATAATATAAAAACAATAATATAAAAATTTATTAATCCACCTACTCTAAAAATATATTTATCCATGTGGATAATAGTTAATATCGACCATCAATAAGAGTATTAATTAAAATCAAATAAAACCACTCTCTACACAAAATTAATTTTTAACATATGTGAATTACGACACAATAATATCATTTAAATTATCTCAAATACGACTATATTTAATTTGTGCTTGGTTGTATTTCTATTGATAGCACGAGCCATTAAAAAATCATTTTTAATTTCACTTTGATTGGGGTAAAAAATGAATATTGAAAATAAAGAAATGTTATATACCTTGTCCAAAGAAGACCTCGCCACAGAACTAACTCCGTATTATCAAGATTTTTATGATCAACTTTCCGATCATCAAAAAGAAAATATTAGCTTTGATATGGTTGTAAATGATGCTTACAAGAGATTGCATTTTAATAATTCAGCTCCAACTAACACTGATGGAAGATTAAAATTAATAGAGTACGCAGGTGTATCTCCATGCACTCTTGCAATTGGCTCAGTTGTCGCAGGTGCTTTTAAACTTGCATTTAAATTCATGGGCATACATGAATCCGAAAGAGAATCAGCCACACAGATATTATTGAAAAAATTAGGTCATGATGCTATACATGAGTTATTGACTATAGTTCATGACCTTAAGAATTCGGATTCTATTACTGATAAATCACAGAATACCTGGTCATTAATTTCTTCAGTTAAGGATGATATAGGCATTTCTGGAATAACTAATTGCTTAAAGGAGTCAATGCATTGGTACGACTGGGTTATTACCGGAATAACTGCAATAGCACAATTAACTATATGGTTTGCTACAGGTGGAGCTGCATTTATTGCAGAAATAGCACTGGCTGGTCCTGCTATAGCCAGATTGGTACTTGACTCTGTAGACGCAGTTAATACTTGTTCATAAAGCGTTTATCTGTAATCTCATTTAATTATCAAGGAACTTATTATTTATTATAAGTTCCTTTCAATATAAATATCATTCTCCATATTATAAACTCGAATAAATCAGACATTCAAATATAAAATAAATAATAATTTCACCTTGTAAATTCAATATGTAAATCACTATTAATATTTTAAAATAATTATTTTTTCACAGAAAGAAAATTATTATCTGGAAAAATATTTAGATCAATTTAGGTTATTTAAAAATGACCAATATAAATAATTTCTCAGCTTACTTACATATGATATAAATATATTTATTAATAACGAAATTAGTTTTCATACTTATATCATGACACATTAATATTATATTTTATGAATAAAAAAAGCATTATTCCGAATAGAAAAATTTTCTATATTTTTAGTTATTAACGCTGGAAATACGCATAATAAGCTAATTATTCATATACCCGTTATCTTTCAAGTTGCCTCTTTGTTGGCTGCACTCACTCACCCCGGTCACATAGTTATCTATGCTCCCAGGGATTCGCTCCCTTGCCGTCGCGATCCACCTTGAAATCCATAAGGTATAGCTCAGACCAAACCTGACAGTTACTAGCATAAAAAACCGATAACTGTCAGACCAAACCTAAAACAATCCATTGTGGAACTTCAATCACTGTTCAAATTCAAAATGGCGCATGACCTGATTAAAGGGCATCAGCCACCGCATTAACTTGTGCTGACAGACTCTCCAAACCACCGCCAGACAAATACCACAGATCAGACTTCAGATAAGTAATTTTGCCATTCTTGTACGCTGAAGTGGATTTCACTTTATCATCTTCAAACTTCGCTTTATCTAGCTTACCAGCACCAATTGCTTCACTGCGGTCAATAATTAAAATCACATCTGGATTGGCTTGAGCAATCATATCAGAAGTCACTACAACGAATTTGTTTTTATCTTCACCAGCAGGAATAGATAATTCTGCTTTCTGCGCCTTAACCACGTCATACACTACGCTCTGGCTGTTCAGCACTAATTTACCTGCGTTATGAAGTAATACTAAAACTTTTGCACCAGAAGATTTAGCTTTATCCTGAGCTTTAGCAATGGTTTTTTCCAGCTCAACAATCTGCTCTTTTACTTCACTCTGTTTACTAAACAACTCACCTAATAACGTTATGTTACTTTCAACTGAAACCAGATAATTTTTGCTATCAATTCCCAAATTAATTGTCGGTGCTATTTTTGACAGCTTTTCATAGAAAGGAGTTTGACGCCCGCTAATAACGATTAAATCAGGTTTAAGTTGCGCCAGTTTTTCCAGATTTGGCTCTTTCATACCCCCCGCATTTTCTACCCCTTTAGGTAAGCTATTACGGAGATATTCAGGCGTATTACCAGTAGGTAATGCAACAACCCTATCTGATAAACCTAATTTAACTAGTGAATCATAAATACCGAAATCAAATAAAACAACTTTCTGAGGATTCTTTTTGACCTCAGTTTCACCGGAAAGGTGCTTAACTATAACCTTATTATCAGCCTGAGCTGTAACAGCATTTGGTGTAACTACAGCAGATTTCTGACTAAATGCGGAATGGCTTGCAACAGCAAATAACGATACCAGAACGACAGGGATTATCTTTTTCATATATCGCACTCCAAGAAAGGATATTTAGTAAACATTTGCATTCTAGGTAGCGAAAAAAATATGTCAATCTAAATAAGAATCAATTTCAAATTGATTCTTATTTGTAATTATTAGCAATTATTTAATAGAATTCAGTAATTCAATTCTTTGTTGTTCAAGGCCACTGACCTTACCACAAACCTCTTTGCCAAAATGCTGGAAATCTTCTTCCTGAACTCGCCATTCAGCTTTCAAATTATTCTGCAATCCACCCAAGCTACCAAGCAGCGATTGTAATGCCTGATTATTATCACCATTCAGGCTAAATTGTTTATTGCCGATCTCATTTATACTGTCCTGTAACACCCCACCAAGACTTTGCTCGATTAAGCTACGGCTATCTTTTTCAACCTGCTTAATCGCTTGATGGTGGAATGCCATACCATCAGAGCGAGTTTCAATAATTCGATTTATTTGCTGATTAAGCCCTGACTCAAGATCAGACAACCGATTACGCACATTGCTATCCTTACCGATAGTCTCTACTACGACTTTATCTAAGGATTTACGGGCCGTTATCAGGTGTCTTCCGGTTTCTTGTTTAATCCAAGGCAAATCCTGCCGCAAAGCCTGCTGATAACGTTGCGCTTTCTGACGCTGTTCTGTATTTAAACTTAAGTTCTTACCATCACGAATTACTGAACCATCAGGTGAAATCTGGAGATTGCCACTTGCCCCCACAACTTGAACTGATTGAGAAGTAATAATAATGTCATTCTGTGGATTTACCTGGCATTCATAGCCTGCCTGAGTCTGAGCAACAAATAGCAAAGATGCAGCGATGATAATTTTGCGTAACATGTTTTCTCCTAAGAAAATCACCTGAGAGTTAAAAAACGGATCGCCCAACACGATCGGCTAACAATTCTAGAGCAGCACAACCGGCCAAAGAGTTCCCCGATCGATCCAATTCCGGTGACCAAACAGTAACTGTAAACTCTCCCGGCACGACACACACGATCCCACCACCAACACCCGATTTTCCTGGCATACCAATCCTAAATGCAAATTCACCAGAACCATCATACATACCACAGGTCATCATCAGTGCATTAATCTGCCGGGCCTGACGAGGACTAAGGATTTGCTGCTCAGAACCTATCGTACTCCCCTGATTCGCCAAATAAATGAAACATTTAGCAAGCTCAATACAGTTCATTTTCAAAGCGCAATAATGAAAATAAGTTTGCAGTACCGCGAGCACATCGTTATCGAAATTACCGAAGGATTTCATCAGATAGGCAATCGCTGCATTGCGGTAAGAATGTTCCATTTCAGAACGGGCAACTTTGCTGTCGTAACAAATATCAGGACAACCAGCAAGTTTGCGCACCACTTCCAGCATACGCTGTTTAGGTGCACTCAATCGCGACTGCAACATGTCACATACAATTAATGCACCCGCGTTAATAAAAGGGTTACGAGGTTTGCCTTTTTCCAGTTCCAACTGAACTAATGAGTTAAATGGCTGACCAGAAGGTTCCTGCCCGACTCGCTGCCAGATCTCTTGTTCCTGATAACGTGTCATAGCTAAAGTCAGACTTAATATTTTAGAAATAGATTGAATCGAAAAACGCTTCTCAGCATCTCCTGCATGAAATATCTGCCCATCGATGGTACAGATAGCTATTGCCAAGTTATCAGCAGGAACTTCCGCCAGTGCAGGAATATAATTTGCCACTTTCCCTTGACCAATCAGGGGACGAACTTGTCGCAAAATATCCGACAATAACGTATTAGAGAACGTTGTACTCACTGACTTTACTCCAGACAGGGGCGCTAATTAATCACCAGGGCCCCTGTTGTGATTCACGCAAGCTATTTTATAGCGATATACCCGTTATCTTTCAAGTTGCCTCTTTGTTGGCTGCGCTCGCTCACTCCGGTCACATAGTTCGCTATGTTCCCGGGGATTCGCTCCCTAGCCATCGTGATGCATCTTGAAATCCATAGGGTATAGATTAATCAATCCCACCAAACATCAAACAATTCAGAGGTCATAACATCTTCCATACCGCGATCTTTCAGCCATTTTTCAACCAATTGGCGGTGTTCTTCTGTACACATACCAATTTTTTGCAAACAGATTAAGCCTTCCCAATTCAGATAACCGCTGGCATCCAATGCTAAGCCATTGGATTCAATCAACTCATCAATAAATGCATCAACAGTGCTATCGATAACATCTACAGGTGTATTAGATGGGAAATTCCACTTAACAGAAAAACCCAACTCTTTAAATTCATCAATATGCATCTTTTTACGCAAACGACGACTGCGGTTTTTAGCCATTACTTAATCCTCTTAAACATTATGTCCCATACGCCATGCCCCAACCGCTGACCGCGCAATTCAAATTTCGTTATCGGGCGTGAAGATGGACGCGGCACATAATCACCATTTTCAGACAAATTAAGGTAATTATTTACGCCATTCATCACTTCCAACATATGTTCAGCATATGGCTGCCAGTCAGTCGCCATATGGAATACGCCCCCCGCTTTCAACTTGCTTTTTATCAGTTCCACAAATGGTGGCTGTACAATCCTGCGTTTATTATGACGTGCTTTATGCCACGGATCCGGAAAGAAAAGCTGTACCATTTCCAAACTATTATCCGGGATCATGTTTTCCAGCACCTCAATCGCATCATGGCACATCACCCGCAAGTTACCGATATTTTCATCTTCAGCGGAAGCCAGACAAGCACCGACTCCAGGTGCATGAACTTCAATTCCAAGAAAGTTTTTCTCGGGATTCTGGCTTGCCATAGTGACAAGTGATGCTCCCATGCCAAAGCCAATTTCCAGCACAATGGGGGCTTCACGCCCAAAAAGTGCCTTCATATCTAGCTTTTCCGCCTGATATTCAACACCCATTTTTGGCCAGAGATCATCAAGTGCTTGTTGCTGACGATTAGTTAACCGGCCTTGACGACGAACAAAACTCCTAACACGGCGCAACGCCCTGCCATTTTCATCAAATTCCGGCGAAATTACGTTATTTATCATGGTATTTCTGTCAGTTTTAAAGACATTTATTCAGGCACTTATGGCTGCTTTACCGGCAAACCACCTAAAGAGAGCGCATTATCCAAAGATGGGCGATTTTAGCAAGTCCAATAGTGACAAGTACAATTTTAATCCCAGATTGCGCAGTGCTGCAAAAACAAAGTTCCGGTTTACAGTGAAGTAACACTATGTTGCAATCCTGTTCACGAAACACTGATATTCCCTAAAGATAATTATCCCAATGATGGAAGCAAAGCAATTCTCCAAAGTGGTACTGGATTGGTACCATAGTTACGGTCGTAAAACCCTGCCCTGGCAACTGGAAAAGACCTCTTACCACGTCTGGCTTTCAGAAGTGATGTTGCAACAAACCCAGGTTGCGACGGTCATTCCCTATTTTCAGCGCTTTATTTCACGTTTTCCCGATGTGACTTTACTTGCCGCAGCCCCCCTTGATGAAGTCCTTCATTTATGGACCGGTCTTGGTTACTACGCCCGCGCTCGTAATTTACATAAAGCAGCACAACAGATTGTGGAGCGGCACCAAGGGAAATTCCCGACAACTTTTGAAGATGTAGTTGCCCTACCCGGTGTTGGTCGTTCAACAGCAGGCGCAATCCTTTCACTTTCTCAAGGTAAACATTTCCCAATTCTTGATGGCAACGTTAAACGGGTATTGGCCCGCTGTTATGCCGTGGAAGGTTGGCCAGGTAAAAAAGAGGTCGAAAGCAGCCTCTGGCAAATCAGCACCAATGTAACCCCGGTACAAGAGGTGGAATATTTTAATCAGGCTATGATGGACTTAGGCGCAATGGTTTGCACTCGCAGCAAACCGAAATGTGAAATCTGCCCATTAAATCAAGGATGTATCGCTTACGCTAACCATAGCTGGACAAAATATCCCGGTAAAAAACCTAAACAGAGCATTCCTGAGAAAACAGCTTATTTCTTGCTGATGCAGAATAATGATTCTGTCTGGCTAGAACAACGCCCACCAACAGGGATCTGGGGGGGCTTGTTTGCGTTTCCTCAGTTTGAGAGCATGGATTTGCTAAACGGCTGGCTAGAACAATCAGGTATTTCTCACGGTAAACATGAACAACTCACCGCATTCCGCCACACATTTAGCCATTTTCATCTAGATATTGTGCCGATAAAAATAAATATCTTATCCTTTACGACCTGCATGGATGAAAATACAGGACTTTGGTATAACTTACAGCAACCCGCAACTGTTGGGCTGGCAGCACCAGTTGAATATCTATTACAACAACTGAGCTGAATCCCATACCCACTATTTTGAGGATTTATTATGAGCAGAACTGTTTTTTGTACTTTCTTACAACGTGAAGCCGAAGGACTGGATTTTCAGCTTTATCCCGGCGAATTGGGCAAACGCATTTTCAATGAAATTTCCAAAGAAGCGTGGGGACAATGGATGAGCAAACAAACCATGTTGATCAATGAGAAAAAACTCAACACTATGAACCCGGAAGATCGCAAATTACTTGAACAGGAAATGACCAAATTCCTGTTCGAAGGTCATGATATTCAAATTGATGGATATACCCCACCAGAAAAATAATATTTAGCTTTCATCAGAGCCACTGGCTCTGATGTTGTATTCAACACCAGATGGCAATGTAAGATGAAAAAACTGTTAGCGTTGTTTGTTATTGCCCCAATTCTTATTTCCTGTACCAGCAACAAAAATAGTGAATACCGTGAAGAATATATAAAAGATACCAATGGTTTTGATATTTTGATGGGCCAGTTTGCTCATAACATTGAGAACATTTGGGGGTTGCATGAAGTATTAATTGCAGGCCCAAAAGATTACGTTAAATATACCGATCAATACCGGACCCGCAGCCATATCAATTTTGAAGCTGGAACGATCACGATTGAGACAATTTCTCCAATTGACCCTACAACCTATTTACACAAGGCCATTATCACGACCTTATTAATGGGTGATGATCCAGGTTCCGTTGATCTTTATTCTGATACTAACGATATTCAGATCAGTAAAGAACCTTTCCTTTACGGACAAGTTATGGACAATAATGGCCAACCGATTCGTTGGGAATGGCGAGCAACACACTTTGCAGATTATCTGATTGCCAACAAATTACAAAAACGCCAATCCGGTTTACATGTCATTTGGTCTGTCACTATACAACTGGTACCAAACCATTTGGACAAACGTGCTCATAAATATCTGCCACTGATTCGTCAAGCTTCCATTAAATATGGCATAGATGAATCCCTAATTTTGGCAATTATGCAAATAGAATCCAGCTTCAACCCCTATGCAGTCAGCCGTTCTGATGCACTTGGATTGATGCAAGTTGTACAACATACTGCTGGCCGTGATGTCTTTAAAATGAAAGGTAAATCAGGGCAACCAAGCCGTAGTTATCTATTTGATCCAGGAAATAACATCGATGCCGGCACTGCATATTTATCGATATTACAAAACAGTTATCTGGTTGACATCACTAACGCGACATCTCGCCGCTACGCAGTAATAACGGCTTACAACGGTGGTGCCGGTAGTGTATTAAGAGTATTTTCTAGCGATAAGAAAAAAGCGGCTCAAATTATTAATAACATGGCGCCGGGTGACGTTTATGAAACCCTGACAACCAAACATCCATCGGCAGAATCACGTCGCTACCTGATGAAAGTCAATACTGCCCAGAAAAACTACCATCATTAACACATTAAAATATTAAAAAAATAACGGAGAGCAAATTTTCTACTCTCCATTATTATTTTGCTTATATTTCTAGCCAATCGAATAATTTCAAAGCATAAGTCACTATTTTCAAAGAAATCTATTGACGGGTTCTACCGAATACGGTTTAATGCGCCCCGTTGCCCGGATAGCTCAGTCGGTAGAGCAGAGGATTGAAAATCCTCGTGTCGGTGGTTCGATTCCGCCTCCGGGCACCAATTCAAAACGCGTTGATTGAGAGATGAGAAAACTGTTGTGGTCAACGAAAATTGGTCACCGCCTGAGAGTTTTTCCAAAATAAATTTTCTGATTCATTCGGTGTCAACCCATTGTTATACCAATGGGGACGAAGTTGGCTGTAATAGCCCGTTATATAACTGATGATGGAGCGCGTGGCTTCCTCCGCATTTCGATGCCCTGTCAATGGGAGCCATTCACTCTTCAGACTCCTGAAGAAACTCTCCATTGGCGCATTATCCCAACAGTTACCCCGACGGCTCAGGCTTTGCTTGATCGGGTAATGACTCAATAATTTCCTGAACGCTTTACTGGTATAATGACTGCCCTGATCACTATGAAACAGAACACCCTGTGGTTTTCCTCTTGATTCATAAGCCATTTTGAGCGCCTTTTTGGTTAACGCTGAATCCGGTGAGCAAGACATTGCCCAGCCGACAGGTTTCCGGGCAAACAGATCAATCACCACCGTCAGATAAACCCAGCCTTCCCCTGTCCACACAAATGTCACGTCGCCACACCAGACCTGATTGGGTTCGGTGACCGCAAATTGACGTCCAAGGTGATTAGGAATATCAATGTGTTCTGGTGTTCCCCGCGGGTACTTATGCCGTGATGTCACCTATTTTTTATTGAGGTAAGAATATCACCTCTGTAATGGTGACCAAAATTAGTGTGCCACATCAGTAATATATCTATTATCCTCTTTGGTTTTAAGCCTAAAAATCAAATAAAGGAAAAAGGAAAAAGGAAAAACGAGGAAATCCGAGTATCAATTTAATGAAAATAGGAAAATTTAAATACAAGGCAGGAAATGGAAAAACGATTATATTTACAAAAATAGTTCAATGAAAACCATTCATTAAATGAATTTTTAATTAAAAAATAAGAAAACTCTCACAATGATAATCGCTTTATTCGAGATCCCCATTTTAACAGTATTCATTTTATCTTTTTACCTGCATTTCCCTTTAACAGCCTATTCACATCCATATTTAATTCATTTATCGGCAATGCTATCCTCCTCTTATTTTTACCTAACCTGCCATGACCATTTAGAAGCACAAAAACAGAGGTATTAAAGATTTTATATAAAAGACGGATTTAACTATAAGTGCAGTTTTTTAAAAAGACGTTAATCAAATTTAATCGAAATCCATTAACCATTAACAGAAAATTGAAAAGAAATCTGCGAAAAAATAATATTATCCGAAAAAAATAAAGGGGCATCTTTATACCGTCAAGCTATTTACTGGTTGATTTATGAAGATAAAAGAAAGGGGGTAACTTATGAAAACTGTTCAAAATTGCCAGTAAAACAGCATTAACAAAGATAAAAAGCAAGTATAATTAACGTTGATTAAACGTGAAACACAATATACCCGTTATCTTTCAAGTTGCCTCTTTGTTGGCTGCACTCGCTCACCCCAGTCACATAGTTACCTATGCTCCCGGGGATTCACTCCCTTGCCGTCGCGATGCATCTTGAAATCCATAGGGTATATACCATGATGATTAAAATTAATATAAAACAGGTGTTAAGAGTAGTAAAAACAACGATTAAAACCTTATTATACCAATTAAAAGTAGAGGTTAAAAAATGGCTTTTAATAACAATTTAAAAGCTGCTCATCATAAAAATATTAGTGAAAAAGGATGAATGATAATATAGAATAGGTTAATCAGATAATATATTTAAAAATTAACTGGTTTAAATAATGTTATTAAACCCATTAAACCCATTAAACCCATTAAACCCATTAAACCCATTAAACCCATTAAACCCATTAAACCCATTAAACCCATTAAACCCATTAAACCCATTAAACCCATT
>NZ_JBHFKV010000052.1:0-26721 GCF_042879355.1 Photorhabdus sp. RM71S
AAATATCTTGATGAAGGTATGGTTTCAAAAATCATTGTGACCAGCTTTATAACTGAACGCCGCAAACATAACCGTTGTGTCGATGCCGCCCTGTTTATGACATCTGTTCGCACTTCGTCTGTCGGCTTTCTATTAAAGAAAACCGTCATCACAGGCAAAACAACGCACGTATTGCGGGCATACAAAATCCTTTTCAGGGAGAGCGAGCAGTGACGGAAGAACATCACCCGATAACAGATACCGATGATGAACTGGTCAGAACGGCATTCCATATCGACGATGGCAGGGACTATACACAGCGTACCATTCATCGCATGAAACGTAATTTTTACATTCACGAGGGCGTTTGCCCTCCTCTGCCACCAGCGCCACAAGTGGCGAATGTGAAGTTAACACCCGTTAAGAAGACCAAAAAACGTCGCAAATCATGTAATAAAGAAATAAAAAAGGAGTTCACAAGTGGGAAAAATGACATTTGTTGTTGAATATGCCGATGGCAAAGAACCAACTTTTTCCATCAATACCAACATTCTCGGCGGCAGGCCAGTAATTATCTCACTGGGTGACAGAGTAACCCCTGAGTGGATATCGATTGAGGATGCGCTACCTGGTGAGAGGATTGGGAGCAACACCCTTTTAGTAACTGATGCCCAAGGATTTGTTACTTGCGATCGGTTTAATCACCGTGTCGGGGATTTTGAAGAAAACAGATCTAATGTAACTCACTGGATGGAATTACCTGAATCACCAGAGGAGGTGAGTAATGTACTTTGAATACACAGTTGAGGGAGTCAAAGGCAGGTATAAAAGCCACACGCCATATTTTGCCCCGGACAGTATCGCTGAAGATGCGGCAGAAGATTTTTGGCATTCCCACGGCGGATGTGATCATGAATGGCCCTTGAACTTCACAATACTCATCGGTGGCGAAGATGAAGGAACGTACTCTGTTGACGTTGTGCAAACTATCACATTTTCAGTTCAGTGAGGAAAAAGTATGATCAATAATTCATTCCACTTAACCCAAGTAATAGCTTCGGCATGGGGTGATCCATCCTATATCACTGATGCTGTCTGGAATGCCGGTTACAGAAAAGCCGCCAGAACATCAGAAGATATGATATTGGTGACACTTAAAGTCATCGAGGATTCTTATTACAGTGATATTGCATATGAGTATTGGCCCAAAGACTTAGAAGCCGTACTTGCTGCTGAACTGAATTTCCTGATTGATGATTTAGTCTGGTCAGACAAAACAACTCCGGCAACAGTGGCACGAATAATTTTGGAGAACGGTTATCAAAGAGGAAATGAAAAATGAATCAATCGCCATACATCAAAACAAAAGAACTCGCTGATCGGTACGGTGTAACACCACACACGATAAGGTTATGGGCGAGCAACGGGAAGCAAAAGCGGGAAGGCTTCCCGAGGCCCAAGTTTAAATCCGACCAACTTAATTTCCTGCGTCAGGACATTGAGGATTGGGAGAACGGGAAACAATTTTAGTCAGCTTTTCCCACCAGCGAGAATATGCCTCTCTCTGTTCATTCAGGTAGGTGTGCTTATCGTACACCTGCCACACTCCCGGCAGTTTATGACCTATCATCGTTTCAGCGACGTGAGGCGGCGTTAATTCAGAAACCCCGGTGCGCATTGTCCGGCGTAAGTCGTGGATTGACCAGGAAGTGTAAGGATCAAAGTGAGGTGCCATCTTTTTATTGAGAACATCAATGATGTTCGCATGTGATCCTTTATTGAAGGGTTTGCCATCAAATACAGTAAACAAATATTCACTCCCGTGATTTAATTTCTTTGCCTGTTCAATTAATTCTTTAGCTTCGGGAATAATCGGTCTGACAATAGGTTTTTTGGATTTTCTCCCTGTTTTATGGTTTACGGGAGGGACAGTCCAGATATTTTTCTCATAATCAAAATCATTAACTTTAGCTTTCAGTAATTCACCAATACGACACCCAAATAACAGACATAATTTTATTATTAATGCGTTCCGCGGGTTATATCCAGGGGCATCAATAATACGAAAAAGAATCACCAGTTCCTCTTCACTTAATGCCCTTTCTCCCGTGTCAACATCGATATCAATGTCTGTATCGATATCAACAACCTTCCCTCTTAGGTCACTTGATGCTACATCAGACAAAGGGGTTGTATGTGTCATTCCTCGCCGAACAGCCCATCGGTGAGCGGTTTTAGAATAGGTCAATATACGCGTTCCAATTGATGGAAGCTGTTTGGCTACGTCTTCAATTAAAGTAAGCCAGACATGAAGCGTCACCTCGTCATGAGGCAATTTACCAATTTTGGGGAAAACATGAATTTCGAAAGAACGCAATATCTGGTCAGCGTTAATTTTCGAACCTTGCATTGTCGTTTTCCACCACTCCCGGATAAGCTTTTCCACAGTGACCGCACTCAATGCAGATTCTCTGCGAACGCGTTTAACTGTCTTGGGATTTCGATGTTGCTCCAGTTCCCCGCGATAAGAAATCACTGAGTCACGAGCATCTTTTAAGCTCGTTGCTGGATACGTGCCGATATCAATTCGATCTCCTTTACCGTCCCATCGGTATCTAAACTGAAATATAACTTTCCCCCTGGGGGTAACACGAACAGAGAGACCATCTCTATCGGACTTAGTGATCATCTTTTCTTGTGGTTTGCCGTTAATTGAACGCAGCCATGAATCAGTAATTGCCATATTAATTGCCTCAAAAATAATACAGCTCTTAATGTAGTTTATGTACACCGACATGTACATATTTTCCATGACACGAGATGAATATTTATGATTATCACTGACTAAGACAAGCCGAGAAAAAATAAATTTCAATTTAAAATCAATTGGTTAATTTAATTTTCATGACTAAAGATGATCATTAATGTTGAGAGGTGATTACATGAGTGCATTTCGGCAGCGAATGTGTTTTTGCACCAGCTCCATCAGGGCAACGCCTTTATGTGTCAGGATTTCTTCATCGCTGAGCACACTGACGTCCACTAACGGAAACGCCTGACGGTATAAGCGAGCCGCCTGTTCAGGAAGCGTAAAACAATCCAGCCACTGGTTTGAGTAAGGATAAGGACGAACCTCACCATGATAAAACAGCAGAGGCGCCACCAAAGGGAGTTCAGTATGGCCTTTTTTCAGGTGAGCCGCCATGGCTGACATGGCGTAATACATCAACCGCCAGGCCATCAATGGGTCAGGAGTGGATTGATGTTCAATCAGACAGTAGATATAACCTTGTCCCCGAGCCGTTTCAACCGAGTACAGCACATCACTGTGCAGTTGACGTAAATGCCGGTCCACAAAACTGCCGGGTTCCAGTTTCAATGTGGCTAAATCACACAACGACTGGACCTCTTCGGGCAGATAAAGGGATAAAAATTCCCTGGCCGTTTCGGGCTGCGTTAAAAAATGCTTGAATAATGCATCATGGTGAGGCCGTTTTTCTTTCTTTGCCACAATCCGTTTCTCTGTCTTATCAGTTAGTCATCGCCATGCATTGCCAAAGTTATAATATCCGCAACCAATGTACAACATATTATCTACTTAGCAAAAACCGCCGTAAACCTTAGCCCAGTGTGGATGGGGATATCAGGCGAAAAGCCCAAAGGGCTTGAGGGCTGGCTACTCCGGCGTATTCTGACTGGCAACGTACGCTTTTAACGTTTCTCTCGTTGCGCCACCTGCTATACATAATGAAATGAGTATTTTTCAACATAGAAAATTTAGGTATTTTTATTAAAAAATGTCTGAAAATAGTTAGCGAATTCGACTAATGAAAATATTTTTTCATTTTGATATATTATAAGATTAATCTTAATAAAATGAATAAACATTGCCGGCATTAAAACAGCGAGCAAGAAATCATTTCCTCCTATTATACTTACAAATCAAAATGAACATATTGAATTTTGATTTCAATTACCTCAATCATTGTATAAACCAGTAACTCAATAAATGCATTATACATCGTAATCAACAGTGTCACCGCGATAATATAACTGTTATTTACATATTTAAAAAGAGCAAATCCCCGGGAGCATAGCTAAGCACTTACACTGTTTGGATAAGTGAGCTACGGGCATTCAGTCAAGCAGTTAATGAAGGTGTTCTGACGATTTTAGCGTATCGTTTTCGTTCCATTGGTCCTTAAACTCTTTGAAAGCTTAAATATGCACAACACTTTACATATTCTTATGTGTTATCCTAAATTAAAGAACATTGAATTATCAAAGCGGGTTTCACTACAAGGTTAATCAATGAACACCATTTGTCAAATGATTGAAAAAAGAGCATCGGAAAATGCTCGCGAGTTAATTTTCAGGTTCCTTTCTGACGGCGAAAGAGAAGAAGAACAATTGAGCTGGAAGAATTTACACCGGGGTCAAAAAACCATTGCTTATTATTTACAGCAATACTGTCTCACCTGGTGATCAGGTAATAGTTATGCTGCCTTCCGGCCTGCTCTTTGTTCAGACAATGGCCGCGTGCTTATACTCAAGTGTGGTCGCGGTACCAGTGAATAGCGCTCGGCCCGAAGGAAGAGGTTGGGATACTATTCTGAAAATCATAATGGATAGTGGTGCCCGATTAGTTATTACAACCTCAAAACAGGGTGAGAAAGTAAAAGAAGTATTTGCAAAAGAAAGCGGCTTTAATGAAGTAAAGGTAATATCAGCAAATGAATTGATAGAGGCCCAGGAAGAAGCATCTTACCGGGACGGATCAAATTTGGCATTTCTTCAGTACACCTCAGGTTCAACCGGTGAGCCTAAAGGTGTCATGGTTAGTTATGAAAATTTAATCAATAATCTGGAGGCAATAAAAAATAGGTTTGCATGCTCAGAAGAGGGCTGTGGCGTCATTTGGCTTCCACCCTACCATGATATGGGCTTATTAGGCGGTATACTCCAGCCTTTCTATAGCGGCGTTCCGGTTGTACTGATGCCGCCTACCTCAGTGATTCAGCAACCAGCACTGTGGTTAAAAACCATTTCAAAATATAAAGCGACCATTTCCGGCGGACCTAACTTTATATATGAGCAATGTGTTGAAAGAATAAGTGATAAGGATTTGGAGTCTATTGATCTTTCAAATTGGAAGAATGCATTTAGTGGAGCAGAGCCAGTCAAAGCGTATACCGTGGTAATTGATAAAAACAAAGCATTGGCAGATTGCATAAAGACCCTACAGCGGGTGAAAAGAATTTCCGCAGCAGATCTTTCATGCGGAATATTATTTGCCCACGCCGATACAGGTTTTCGCCGTTGAAAGACGAATATATATCTGTCATCTTTCAAGTTGCCTCTTTGTTGGCTGCGCTCACTCACCCCGGTCACATAGTTCTCTATGCTCCCGGGGACTCGCTCCCTTGCCGTCGCGATGCATCTTGAAATCTATAGGGTATAAGTCACTTGGTTACGAAACGGAAATAACACGCCTGTTAGACGATAATAAACTTAATAAACTCAACCTAATTATAATAAAATTATCCGATGGTTTTCTGTCAAATAAGAAATGTGGTTTGATGTCAGCTATTAGAAGTGATATCAAATCTTTCCTACCCGGCGTTAATGATGAAAATTTTTCTAAAAAGAAGGTGTATTACCACGAACGTGATAAAATCCAGCTTGAATGGAGCAGTTCTCGTAAGCCTGTTACCCTATTGGGGATAAAGAAGTTTCCGTCAGAAATTCTTTTAGAAAAAAGTGAGCATCAGCATTTTTTACATGGCTTTTCTGTTAAATATATGCAGGAAATGGCCGTGAAGCATGTGAGAATGCCGTTGTGGTTGCTGCGGTACTTAAATGGATTAAGTCAATATGAGATCCGTGTTATTTCTTCCTATATTGCTAACAAGTTTTTAGAAACTTACTTGGTAAAACTCATTGCTAGTGAAAAAGTTGAAAACCTGATTGTTGGTGGTGGCGTTCATTTCAATGTCAAACTCCACGCTGTGTTTACCGACTGGTGAGTTGAAGCAAGAAATTAACCATTCTTAATGGCCGGGATGACCATATGCCAATAGCCCCTGTATTAAGATCAGAGAATTTGCCGGTTCTCTTTAACATTAAAGAAGTAAACAGAGTAACAGGCTCACTTCATGGCATGATTATTGCGCTAAGTTATAACGATAATATACTTGAAGAAAAATATGAGGGAGTGATGCATAAAATGCATGATGGTAGAACCACTGGCAGGCCGCTTGTGGTCAAATCAGACGTTGATGTCGAAATGCTACAGAAAGTTGAAAATGAAACTGGCTATGCAGCACCTCTTTCAACATTCATGGTTATTCTACAGTTCAGCGGATGCAACATGCATATCACGACTTCGATTATCAGTGCAGGAAAGCTGAAAAAGCGGGTATCCGTAAGCCTTTTCTTATTATCGGCAACTTTTGAAATCCATAGAGTTATAGGTAATCGCCCTTTCATTAACGGTGACCTTTTAGCTGGTCACCGAATTTTTCTATATATTCACAACAGTGTCTCGCATTTAAACCTGTTTTATAGTTAATTGTTTTTTAATTGATGGTGATTATTTGCATACCAAGAAATATAATCATCACTGGATATTGGCGTTTCGATTCCAGCCTTATCCACTCCAAAACTGGAAATATAATCATTTATTCTGTCTGCATGCTGACGTATATATTCAATGCGTCTCTCGTCTATTTTTTTAGATTCTTGTAAATTGATCACTTCACTTCTCAGGAGATTGCTCATGCTACGATGAATCCAGTCGAGAAGATAACCTTCGATGATCATATAAAAATCATCATCATTATTGTTGTGGTATGTATCAATAATGGTCGTTACCACGGATAAAACGGCATATGTTTGGCTTAGTTCTAGAAAATCCCTACTATGCTTATTAAGCATATCTAAATTTATTTTTTTATTGTTACTCACTGTTAATCCATTTAGTTTTTTATATAAAAAGTTCATATAATCATTTAAAATGGGAAATAGATTATGTTGGAAAGATGTTTTTTCTATTTCTTTCATCTTATTGAGAATGATCATCCCTCCGGCTTTTAGTGATAATACAAGGTTATCACCTTCCGAAGTAATCGTACCAAAATTAGATATCAAATAATGGGATATCTTGTTAACAGTAAATAATCCCTGTGCGCCGCAACGCTCACGACAATTAATTAATATTTCTTGTGTACGCCATGTGCACAGAGACTTGGTAGTAATGATTTCAATAAGTAGTTCATCTGAAAACTTAAAGTTTTTAACTGATTCTGATAATATAGCTGAAACTTTTCTTGTTAATTCTCTTAAGTATAACGCATGAGTGATTGTGCTCAGGGTATCCCAAGCAATACCTTCTTTGAAATGAGAATAATTAATTATTGGCATAGCACCTGAGTAACCGAATGTTTTTCGTTTATTTCCATATGTGCTAGTTATATGAAGAGCTGATTTGGCCCCTGTAACTGAGATCATTGCCATGCATAACTTGCCTGAATGTATTCTATTTGTAATTAACGAAAATCTTTCTCTTAATTCTTTAGTATGCAATGATACTTTACCCTCCCTGGTCAGTGTTATCATATTGCCCGCAAGGATCCCTTCAAAAGGAATTTCGACATTATCAAATGAAGTTATTGCGTTATCTAAATAAAGCCCTAGCTTATCGCCAAGTGGAGTAATTTTAACGCCAGGAGTTAATTTTCCATTTGCAGATAGAGGAAGAATAAATGGGAAAATACCATATTTCTTTCCTGATACATTTAACTGAGCCAAAATTACAGCCACTTTAGGTAATTCACAAGGTATGGTATTAGGCATAAATTTATATGCATTTGGGCTAGGTGAATTCAACATGAATACGCCTTTTTCCGGCAGATAATTAGCCTGTGTTTCGATTGCGATTAGATTATTCCCATGAGCTAGCTCAGTCGCCAGATATACTCCAATGGCACGACCTGAACAAAGTTTTTGGTAAAGATCTTCCACATATGGAGTTTGCATTCCTAAGTTAGCGATAGTGCCGATGGCTAAATTAAAATGAATTGATAGCATAGAAACTACAGCGCAATCATGTGGAGTTACAAGTTCATGAAGCGAAACTAATTCATTAAATGGTTTCGTGTGAATATTATTATTTTGAATATACTCAAGCAGTTCTATGAATTTTTTTACTGACGACTGATAATTGTCACAATTGCTTTTAAGTACCGCTACAAGGTTATCAGATACTCCCTCATTTCCTATACCTAAATAAGATTTTAATGTTGATTCTGAATTGCACAATGATTTATTCATATCGATGGAGCCTTTTACTAGAATAATAATATGTATATACCCAATGGATTTCAAGATGCATCGCGACGGCAAGGGAGTGAATCCCCGGGAGCATAGATAACGATGTGACCGGGGTGAGCGAGTGCAGACAACAAAGAGGCAACTTGAAAGATGACGGGTATATTAACTATTTAATAGTGTAATGGGATACACCAGAAATATATACTTCTACGTTAAAAATTTTTTAATAGAAGTGATTTGTTAAAAATTTTTCTTCTTAGAGTCCAGTAGAGAAAGCGATATTAAAACATATTTATCAAGTAAATAATTCATCGTTGTTATTTTATTTAAACAGATGATTAATCATTTCATCTTCATCATAAAAATTATATTGATATAAATAGTTTGTCATGATAATGGATTTTTGTTGTTTTAATATAACTAGTTGGTGAATTGGTTATGAACCATTGTAGGTAGAGGTTTTTTATTATTTCAAACAATGTTGATGTTATTTTTATAGATAAAAATTACCATGTTACTTTTATCAATTACTTAATTTTAATGAAAAAACTTTTGGCATTATTTATCATGTGAGGCACCTATTATATTAATGTGAAGTTGGTGCAAAGATTATTTGCATAATTTACACTTCAAATGCGTCAGATTTTCTTTATTATTAACTAGGAGTAGAATATGAAAAAATTGATATCTATGTTATTTATTTTCATTGGTATGATTAGCGCCCCTGCATTTTCTGCGGAAACGAATAGTGGCATTGTCAGAGTCGCAGAAATTAAAGCTGATTGGGACAATCCTGCACATTATTTTTATACATTCAGTGGAAGCTTAGCCGGTAACTGTGGAAAACCAGGTTATATTTGGTCAGGATCAAGCGCTGATAACATTAACAAGCTATTAAGCCAGGCTTATGCACAGGGTTTAAATATTAAAGTTGGTATAGAAAATGTAAGTTGTAATATAACTACAGTTTACGTCATTAAACAATAGTAATTATTTCTTATGCTGTTATCAATGGGATAAAGAGATAGATAAACATTGATTTACCTAACTTTATAACGAATCCCTCTACTGTAAAGTAGAGGGGTTTTTAAATTAACTTAAATGATTTTTCCTTTTCAGAATTATTTCAACTCAGAATTTATCTTATTCGCAATATATTTCAGTGACAAAACTTGGTGCATTTTCGATAGTATCATGAACCGGGCAGGTTCTATTAATAAAGTCGACAAAGGCATGAATTTCTTCTTCACTATTATCAGCTTTAATATGAAATTTTGTCACTATTTTGGAGAAACCTAATTTCGCTTGTTTATTTCTACCAGTGAAACCATCAGTATCAAGCTCACCTTCCAGATCAACGTGAATATCAATTAAGTTGATTTTGTGCAGTTTAGCAAAAGCCTTTGCTACGATACATTTACAGGCCCCGAGAGAACAGAGTAAAGCTTCAACTGGATTCATCCCCTGATCAGTACCACCTAAATTACGCGGTTCATCCAAATAAAAGGAGAAATCTCTTGATGTACATTCAACTTTCAATCCAGCTACAGATTTTACTGTGGCAGTAAATAATTCTTTCGCCATGATGATCTAACTCCTTAATTGTTTTCCGGATAAAACTCAGGGGACAGTATCTGGGACATACCCCAAATGGATACATCGGGAAACACGTCTAACCCGGTTTCGTTCATTGCTGAGGCAACGGCTTTAGACCAGACAACATCAACCCAATTTGAATCATCTAACTTTGTCTTTAAACTAGGTGATTCTTTTAAACCATAAAGAATCTCTTTTCTTTGCGCTTTAATTGTTCTTTCCCAACTTGTTCCTCTATGACTTGGCTGGTATTTCCATTTTAATAAGTGAGCAATTAATACTGCCATGCAGCTAGCCAATTCACGCTGTTCACTCTTGCCCACGTCTTCGATCTCCTCAGCAATATTGGCTATATCAATCTCAGAGAGTTTACCGGCACGTAATAACGCTGCCTGCTCATTTGCCCAAGCGACCACATCAGTTTCGTAACGGGTATGATTCATAATTGCCTCCGCTAATTAGGTCTATTATGCTAGCAGTCTGTCAGAGAATACGCTTTAGGTCAAAAAAGAACTTATCTTCGATAACCCAGTGTCTACCCTACTTCCGGCAACATTCCACTCACTATGCCAATCTGGATTGCTATTACTGCAATACCGCAGGTAAATACCAGCAAGAGTACAGGTTTACCGCCAGGTACCCGATATCGACGTTCATTTTGTTGACGGGATTTATATGCCAGGAGGCTAGGCAATACTAACGCCAAAATTGATAGCGCGACCGCGGCATATCCCAACGCCATCACAAATCCTTTTGGGTAAAATAGCGCGAAAATCAACGGCGGAACGAAAGTTAACAAACCAGTTTGCATACGCCCGGCTACGCTATTTCTGCGTTTAAACAGATCACCCAGAAAATCAAACAGGCCAAGTGTGACACCGAGGAATGAGGTTGCGAGCGCCAGGTTGGCAAACATTTGTACTGCAAGCTCAGTTTTCGGTGAAGCAACAACTTCGCGAATGCTGTGTAATAAGCCATTCAACCCTGCGTTTTCAGCTAAGATATCGACGAATGTGCTGGAATTAATACTTCCGAGTGTCGCCAATTGCCAGAGGATATAAGCAAGTAGCGGAATTGCGCTGCCGATGATAAACACCCAGCGGAGTCGACGGATATCGCCATCCATATATTTCACAATACTGGGAACACTACCGTGAAAACCAAACGATGTGAATATCACAGGAATTGAAGATAGTATTAATCCTTGTTCTAATGGCATGGTCAGTAAGTTAATATGCTGAACATGCGGCATCATCATCCCCAACATCAATACTAGGAAAATAATTTTTGCACTGAAAATAACCCGATTAACCATATCTACTGAACTGGTGCCAATACAAACAACTCCTCCGCCAATCACTGTAAACAGGATAACACCTGCTGAGGCAGGAAGAGATAGATTCAGCCATTTGTTGAGGCTGACTGTCAGTAATTCCCCGGCGCCGCTAATATAGGCTGATGTTAATGCATACATTAGAAACATCATGCTGAAACCGGCTAACATTTTGCCACCGTTGCCAAGATAACGTTGAGCAAGTGTCCCTAACCCCGTATCAGGGGATTCATATTGGTAAGTTTCAACCAGCAATAACGCGGTGTAACTCATCAAAACCCACAAGCTAACCAACATGATCAAACTTACGCCAAATCCTACACCGGCGGTTGCTAATGGCATGGCCAACATACCAGCGCCGATGGTTGTTCCTGCTATGATAAAAGTACTGCCAAAAGTACGGTTCTTCACGTTTTTTCCCTTCGAATCAACAGCAAATATTTAATAATAGAAAATCAGGCCACTTTCTTTTTTTCTTCTTCATCAACAATTTGAGTCAGTTTTTGAATAAAAATTTTCTGGAGCCTTTCCCAATACTCGTCAAAATCGTCAGCATTATGTAAACAGTGAGTCATCACAGCAGCACGTAAGACATATAAACTGTGGACTTTCTGCCATTCTTCTTGGGCAAAACCGCAACGTTCAACATAATGCCAGGGAGTATCACCATACTCTTCATAACTAAGGGAGGTGGAAGAAGTCAAAAAATCATTGGTATAAGTGCGTCCAGAGGCATATGAACAAAGTTCGTACATCCGTTTATTAAGACGATTATGATGCATTAAGTCATCATTTCCTTGCTCTTTAAAAGTAAAATTGACCATATGGAAATCAGGATTCGGCATGGCATGAATTTCAAACCGGCGTTTATCAACAACCAATGGTTCTGTGGTTAAAAGTTTTTTAACCATCCAATTGGCCGTTACAATACCGGCAGCAATTACTTTTCCGTAGCCACTGATATTAAGTGGAACCAATCGATGCGCAGCCCAAATTGCGGCGGCGATAGCTCCGGCTTTAGATCCCTCCATAATAGAAGCACCGAGCACGACACGCCGGTTAACGGTTTGATCCTGTTGAGTATCAACATCTTCAAAAACATAAGCTGCACGGTAGGAAATTAGGTCAACAATACGCCTATCTTTCATACATACCGCACCGGCTGCATATTGAATAAATCCAACTTTGTGAGGATCTACGGTGATTGAATCAGCCTGACACATGGCCCGGAAACTTTGATAAATTTCAGGTTTAGGCCAAATAATATCTTCCGGAATGATTGCCAATTCACGATAACGGCGGATAAGTTCATCATATTCCATAAACTCTCCCCGCTCATTAAGGAACATTGCGCTGGCATAACCTGCATAAGCAGCATCAATATGCACATAAAATGAGACGCCATAACGCTCTTCACACTCTTTACGCAACGCAATAACTTCATCAACTCGATCAATGGCACCCACTTCCGTAGTTCCAACTACGGTTACCATAGCTAGAATAGGTTCTCCCTGCTCTATCAGACTGAACGTAATTTCACGCATTTTTTCAACATCGGTACGATAATTTGCATCGACCGGCAATGGCACAATATGCTGTTGACCAATCCCTAGAACATCCATTGCTTTCATCCATGAATAATGTTTCGACTGCGGCACCAAGACTTTGCCAAACATTCCCTGTTTTATCCCAACACCACGGCAAGAAAGTTCACGAACTTCTTCGAAAATGCCCCGCTTTTTTAATTCATCCGTTAAATCCAGAATGTCTGATGGAGATATATTCAACAGTTGTTGTTCTGATTTATTTGCAACCAAATCACTGGATTGCGGGTGTTGTGCCATAGCAAGAGGAATGGTTTTTAAATTACGTGCAACCCATAGCCCTTCATAATTGGCGACAGTTCCGCCCGATGTGATATGTCCCCAGGCTCGGCGAGGGTCATAACCAAACATCTGACATAAATCTAGTCCTGCTTCAATTTCTAGCTCCGTTGTTGTCGGTGATGACTCGTGGGCACAATTGTTCGGGTTGTACATCATAGCCATAACATAAGCGAGATTGGAAACCATCAAGGTATCGGCATTCATATGCCCCATATAACGAGGAGAAAACCAGGGAACAGAGGTGTTTTTCAGTTTGGCAGATAGCTGGTTCAGAATACCTTCTGTCCGATAAAGGGTTTCTCTATAATCAGGTGCGTAACGATCAACTGAGGTTACCAAGGCGGGATCTTCTGGGTGAAAATCAGAACGCCAGTGCATGTGCTCACTTACGGCATATTCCATCATTTCTCTAAAAAAAACCGCATTTTCTGATTTAGGGCCTAAAAACAACGCATCAATGTTTAAGTGCGAAGTAAACTGTTTGGTCATAATCACATACCCTTTTCCAACTAACAAAAACGGCTGTCAGCAACAGAGAGATTTATTTGTTAATGAAATTACTATCATCCTCTGATAGGCAGACAGAAAATTATATGCCACCTAACTTATCAATAGCTGGTCATACCTCATTATTCCAGATATTCAGAAAAATCTATCAGGTGTAATAGATCAATCATTAACATATCTATAAATGATCATTTTTTAATAGATATAGACTATATTTGTTAAAATATTAACAATGACGTTGAATATAAATTCTGATTTTGTGCGCAAGGACAAAGAACGAATAAAAACCAATCAAAAAATAGAGATTTATTTGTCATTAACCTTATTAAATATAGGTGTTTATTCTAACGCGAAGAGGTTAGTAGATAGAATGCAGGGCTACAAGTTAAAATAGCCCTGATTTAAGCAGAAGTACTATTAAGATGATACATTTACCAGCATAACCTTGCCGATAACATCACCGGCTTCCATCATTCGATGCGCATCAGCAGCATCTTTCAGATCAAATACTTTACAAATTAGTGGACTGACTTTCCCTGATTTCAATAATGGCCAGACCTGTTGTTCCAATTCCCTGGCTATCTCTGCTTTTTCCTCTACACTGCGAGAACGTAATGTAGAACCTGTGTGAGTCAGACGTTTTAGCATTAAGGGCATCAGATTAAGATTTTCAGGGTCTCCTTTCATCATACCAATTTGAATAATTTTCCCGAATTTAGCAGCAACCTTATAGTTTTTATTGACATAATCACCACCGATTAAATCAACAACCATATCAACCCCATGATTACCTGTGATTTTCAATACTCGATCAACAAAATCTTCTTTATGGTAATTAATAACAAAGTCAGCACCTAAACTGTGTGCAACTTTAGCTTTCTCATCAGAGCCGACGGTAGTAATAACTTTGGCGCCAAAGGCTTTTGCTAACATAATCGTGACACTACCTATCCCAGAAGTACCACCATGAATCAGCAAATTTTCTCCTTGTTTCAGTTTACCAGTCTGAAAAACATTAGCCCAGACGGTAAAAAAGTTTTCTGGCAATGCGGCTGCCTGAACAAAATCCAAGCTATAGATGGGTAAGGCAATGGAGTCATGTACCAGACAATACTCGGCATAACCGCCTCCGGCAACAAGGGCACAAACTTTATCACCAAGGTTCCAGCGTTCACAACCTTCACCCTTGGCAACCACCTCTCCTGCAATCTCCAAACCCGGTAATGGTGATGCATCAGGGGGTGGTGGGTAAGAACCCATTCTCTGAAATATATCAGGCCGATTAACACCTGCCGCCGCTACTTTTACCAACAAGTAGCCTTTTCCTGGCCGCGGCAGCGGAACCTGAACCAGATGCAATTTCTCCGGGCCTCCGGGCTTAATAATGCTGATCGCTAACATATATTGGGGCAATGAATTAATTTGGCTATGCATATATACCTCTTATTTCTTTTGACGATCCTTTTTATTGGGTTATGTTTAATATGATAAGTGAGATTTAAACAGGTTTTTCCATTTTGCTAGATAACTTGGCATTTTAAGGATCAGTTGTAACCTTGCCTAAGTCAACTAATATTCACCATTTTTGCGATTGAACTATCGGTAGATAATCTTAGTAAATTTCAACCTCCAGTATCCACATCCACTTCGATTTTTCTTTCAGACCTGGTGACGTATGGATCTTAACCGGAAAAAACGTCAAATATCTCAACGCTATAACAGTGAAATTTAGCATTTCGCCCATTACCAGACAGATCGTTATAATTCATCCTACAAATTTTCATAGCTATCCTCTTATAATATACCTGCGAGTTGTTTTCAGTCTGGAATTGATTAAATTATTATGCTCTTTTCCATAGAGTATGTTTTCGTATAGTTGGATTTTAATACTATAATAAGGTTCACTTTTATCTGGAAAACTTCATTTTAAAATAAATATGGATTATGACTATCGTCAAAACTGCAAAATAAACCGATATTAACTCTTCATCTCTATACTTTGAAACTTTTTCACAAACGATTAAAAATATAGAAATATCAAAGTAGTAAAAGGAAAACTGTACTGAGTTAGCGCATCACCAACTAATATGACTGTTTAAAAAGAGATTGGTGAAAAAGCTTTCCTATCTTACAATTTCCTATAAGCTAATTTTCAAAATTGTAAAATACCATTGAGGTGCTAATGGAAACATCAGCAAAACAACCCAATGACCGGACAGTAAAACTGAAAAGCGGATTTGATCAGTCTGAACTGGTCAAAGCACGCATCATCAATCTTGCTGATCATTTTATTAATGTGCTTAAAAACAAAGATTCAGAAAGTATTTCCCAGTTGTTAACCTTCTCTGATGATGAATTTTGGACAGAAGTCAAAGGACGAGCTAACTATATTGAAATAGTGGCAAATATCACACCGGAAAAGAAGGAACACGAAGAATTTATCGAAACTAGAAACGCTTTTCTTGCCCATCTTGGGGAATATGGTGGTGTTTATAAGTCCAGTAAGGTTGCTGATATATTAGGAGTGACCCGCCCAACAGTAAATAAGTATGGTGAAAATCATAAACTCATTGTATTAAATTGGGGAATAGAGAATTTATATCCTGTATTTCAGTTTTCGGTAAATAAAAAAACTAGCAATAAAGGATATTTAAAAGGTGTTCCAGAAATACTGGCTAATCTAGGTCCAGTCAGTGGTGTAAAAAAGTGCGGTTTTTTCCTGCGTAAAATCAAGACATTTAATCTTGGTATCGATCTGGCTGAATCCACGATGGTACTGGATATCCTCAGAAATGGCGCCTCCAATGATGAAATTGCTCAATTGGTAAAACTGGCGAAAATGTTCGGTTCTGTTGATTCTATATAAAAAATTCCAGCATATATACCCTATAGATTTCAAGATGCATCGCGGCGGCAAGGGAGCGAATCCCCGGGAGCATAGATAACGATGTGACCGGGGTGAGTGCAGCCAACAAAGAGGCAACTTGAAAGATGACGGGTATAATTGAAAAACAGCCATTTTACCCTACCCTCCTTTGGAATATATCAACTGCTCAAAAATGCGTGTTCTCACAGTACTACCGTTTGTCCGCCATCGACTAGCAGTGATACGCCGGTTATAAACGATGCGAGATCCGATCCTAACCATACGACCGCATTTCCTACCTCTTCCGGCTCTCCCAATCTTCGGAGAGGCATCCTTTCCCGTAACCCATCAAACATTTTCGCCACTTCCGGCGAGGAAAGAGGAAGTGCTGTATTGATCAGTCCTGGGCAGACTGCATTAACACGAATACCTGACGGCCCGAAGGCATCGGCCAGTGCAGCCACCATCATATTCACGCCAGCTTTGCTAGTGGAATAGGCGGTTGTAAGTTGTCCTGTTCTAATGGACCCCATACTTGACGTTGCCACAATACTTCCGCGTTTACCTAGTTTTATCATCTGTTCAGCAGCAGCTTGTGCGCCAAATAGAACGCCATCCAAGTTGACCGTAAGCAGCTTGTGAAAATCATCTGCACTAATCTGTGGGCCATCGGTAGCTAATGCAATTCCTGCATTGCAAGCCATCAGATCAACACCGCCGAACGGTGTAGCGACATCGACCAATGCATCCATCTCGCTTCGCGAGGTGACATCACACCGGTGGAATATGGCTTTTGTACCAAGCGAATTGAGACGCTGAAGCACTGGTGTTCCTCCCTCTCGAGGCTGATCAGTGATATCGCCAATAATTACGGTTGCTGCGCCATGACGCGCCGCAGCTAAAGCAATGCCTGCTCCGATGCCACTTGCGCCGCCAGTGACAATGACAACCTTACCTTCTAGCATACGGTCCATTTGATGTTCCTCATTAGTATCGCGTTATCACAGGCGCTATTTGAGATATTTATTGACCCAGATCATGGGGCAGCATATACCCAATGGATTTCAAGATGCATCGCGACGGCAAGGGAGTGAATCCCCGGGAGCATAGGTAACTATGTGACCGGGGTGAGCGAGTGCAGCCAACAAAGAGGCAACTTGAAAGATGACGGGTATAAAACACACATATAATCATTAACCAATGCAAATATAACCGACATTGGCTCCCGAAACCCTACGCCCTGTTGCTCAGAACGAAACTATCTCTGCCGGATTAAGCGTACTTATCACTCCCAGAATACCTTTAGCCAACGGAATGGCTACCGGAGAGAGATAGGAACCCAGCGGGATACTCGCGTGGGCAATGGAGGTAAGCATGGTAAAGTCGTCGTTGCGTCCGGTAAGATCGTCACTGATAGCTTTGCCAATGCGCACCGTCTGCGCCACGCCATGACCACTCCAGCCATGTACCATATACACGGGTACTCTGTCGCCGCTCTTGCGGGCATCGGTGGCACCGTTTAGGGTCAGATCGCTGATCCCGCCCCAAGAATATTCTAGTTCGGCTTTTTCCAACTGCGGGAACACGGTTCTGATACGCTCAAGCAGATAGTTGTTCACATCACGCGGTGACCAAGAATTGCCAGTACCCTGTCCACCGAACAGCAGGCGGTTGTTGCGCACCGCACGATAGTAGTCGACCTGTAACTGTGTATCGTAGACCGGCAGATTCGACGGGATCAGCTCTTTGACATCCACTGGCAACGGCGGCGTTACCGCTACGTAGGAGAAAAAAGGCACCGTGGTGGAAGGGCCAGAGATAAACTCACCCGTGGAGACATGCACACCCAACACCACAGCTTTACTTGCCCTGATAGTTCCCCGCTCAGTTTCTACGACTGTACCACCAGCATCCTGCCTGATGCCCTTTACTTTCGTGCTGTCATAGATTCGCCCACCCAGTCTGGCGAAACCATAAACCAGGCCACGCAACAGTGCCAGAGGATGAACCTGCCCACCGATACTGTCGACATTTGCTCCATGGTAGATGCCCGAACGCACATACTCTTCCTGCAATTCGTGCGGTCCGATAACCTTCATCGCCGTGTCTCCCAGTTGACGCCGGGCATCGGCATTAGCCACCAGCGGCCCCATGTGGCCTGCGTGCACCGCAACAGTGATATGACCATATTTGCGGTCACATTCGAAACTATAACGCTCACGGAGTTCATCCACGAGATTCATCGCTTCAACAGAGGCAAAACGCCATAAGCGTTTAGCCTCATCGAATGAAAGTTTTTCCAGTATGGTTTTAGCTTCCCAGCGTGCAAGCCCAGGGGTTATCTGTCCCCCGTTGCGGCCAGAAGCGCCTGAACCAATGTTATCCTTTTCAACCAGAATCACGTCCACTCCCGCTTCAGCAAGATGCAATGCCGTGGAAGCACCCAGCAACCCACCGCCGATAACCACAACCTCGCAGTTCTGGTCTTCAGGCAGGCTTCCAAAAGTGGGCCAGTCAGCCAAAGAAGCTTCATAATAATTGGCTGGCATGGTGCCAGCAGCAGCGTCTTTATGCCAGCTCCAGATGCGCGGATCCAGCCCCAACCGGCTGGCTCTATGCTGTGCATCCTCCAACAGTGTTGGCCGGAGCTTATCAACTTTGACGGCCGGAGCATCGGCCGCGGTTAAGGTCCTGGCGAGCAGGGATAAGTTGGGAAATACGGATGAAAGCACTCCTGCCCCCGCGAGCGTCGCGACGGTAGAAATAAAGTCTCTTCTATTCATTGTCATTTCAACACTCCTGTCATGATCTTGAAATCACCTGCTGACTTGGTCTGGAGAGTTTCCCTATGAGTGAGTCCGGCTCTCTGAGCTGTATTTATTGCTGCCAGGGCTCCCTTTCAGGCCGGCGAGAATCAGCAGGATAACAGTGCCGATAAACGGTATGAGATGCAGCAGTAACCACCAAGCGCTACAGTTGATGTCGTGCAGGCGGCGGGCATTCACTGCTAGCGTGGGCAAAAACGTGAGCAGCAAATAGACAGCGCTGAACCAGCCCATATAAATTTCAGGATTGGCAACGGCAAAGTAGCTTTCAAGGAAAGAGATAATAAATACAGCCAAGATCTGGAACAAAAAAAAGTACCAGAACTCCTTACGCCTGGCTCGCCCCCTGAAACATGCATAGTTCTTTAATACATTTAAATACCAGTGCATTGTTATCCCCTCTTGTGAGGTAGCAGATTCTATCTATTGTTCAGTCAGATCGAGCAGCACAGACTCCAGAATGTTGAGCGCTTCATGAAAAACGTTATTTTGTATGGTCAGCGGCGGAAGGAAACGGATCACGTTGCCGTGTACACCGCACATCAGTAGGATCAGACCACGCTCCAGCGCTTTCTGACGTACCGCGTTGGTAAAGCTGGCATTGGGTTCCTGACTGTCCGCATGGTTAAACTCCACCGCAATCATCAGCCCGAGCCCTCGCACGTCAGCAATCTGCGGGACACGCGGTCGCAGTTCATGCAGACGCTGTTTTAGCTGCTCTCCCAGCTGTGTCGCTCGCGCATTCAGCTTTTCTTCTTCGATCACATCCAGCACCGCATGGGCGGCTGCAATCGCCACCGGGTTACCGCCATAAGTTCCCCCCAGACCACCAGGCACTACAGCGTCCATCAACTCTGCCCGTCCCGTTACAGCCGCCAGCGGCAAACCGCCCGCCAGACCTTTCGCCATAGTGGTCAGATCGGCAACAACCTCATGATGCTCCATGGCAAACAGTTTGCCCGTACGCGCGAAACCAGTCTGGATCTCATCGGCGATAAGTACAATGCCGTGGCAATCGGCGATCTCACGCAGCGCTTTGAGCAGCTCGGGAGGAGCAGGATAGAAACCGCCTTCGCCTTGTACCGGTTCGATGATGATGGCCGCGACGCGCGTGGGCTCAATGTCGGCTTTAAAGAGATTTTCCAGCGCATTCAGCGTTTGTTCCACACCAATGCCATGCAGCCCGACCGGAAACGGAACATGGTAAACGTCGTTAACCAATGGGCCGAACCCCATTTTGTACGGTGCAACTTTGCCAGTTAATGACATACCGAGGAAGGTACGGCCATGGAAAGCGCCGCTGAAAGCTACCACGCCACTGCGCCCGGTAGCGGCACGCGCGATCTTCACGGCATTTTCCACTGCCTCGGCCCCGGTAGTGACAAAGACGGTTTTCTTCGCAAAATTACCAGGCACCAAACGGTTCAGACGTTCGGCCAGCGCTACATAATTTTCGTAGGGCACCACCTGATGACAGGTGTGGGTAAACTGTTCCATTTGTTCTCTGGCTGCCGCGATGACGCGCGGATGGCAGTGGCCGGTATTCACCACGGCGATACCGGCGGCAAAATCGATATAACGTTGCCCTTGAACGTCCCAAATTTCAGCGTTTTCTGCACGCTCCGCATAGACTTGTGTGGTCACGCCCACGCCTTTTGCAATAGCCGCGTTGCGTCTTTTGGCTAGCATAGATTCAGTCATAAATGAAAACTCCTCAGCAATCTGAAATAAGCGAGCTTCAACAGACAGACGCCGGATGTGAATAGCTATCCAAAGCTGGTAAAAGTAACCGATCCAGCGTCGAAACCAGCATATCTGCCTGTGTATGGGCATCCGGTTGCGGCGCTACCGCAAGCTTCGCGCTGGGTATCGATCAACTCTAAAAAATACCGTGGCGATGCAGCGCTTTTGCATCCTCCGGTACCGGGGTGATAGCATCCCAAAGTTCGGCCACTTTGCCGTTCTCAATGCGCCATAGCTCGAAGTAGCTGTGACGCGCTCCGACGATACTCCCCTCCGAATGGGTCAGAACAAACTGCCCATCGGCTACCGTACGGTGAATTTTAGCGTAATGCAGGCCCTGCCCCTCATCCCTGAGTTGCTCAAGAAACGAGATGAGTGCCGCCGTACCATCGGGAATATCGGGGCTGTGCTGGCGAAACAATTCACCATTAGTGTAGTTTCCAAGCTCTTCGTAGTGACCCTCGATCAGGGTACGTGTAAAAAAGTTGACCACCAGCTCGCGATTCTTCTCTCGGTCATGGTCATGGCCTGCTTCAGTCGGGCCGTCTAACTGAGTTCGGCCACTGACGTTAGGTGCAGCCTGCGGCACCAGGCCGTCCCAGTGCTCTACGATTAAGCCGTCGGCAACCCGGTACAGATCGAAACCAACCAACGGCCAGTCGTCTAATCCCGTAAAACGACCATGGATGGCGACTAGATCACCATCCTGCAATACACGATACGTTTCGTGGCGCAGTTCGGGATGTGTCCAGACCAGCTCACGTAATCCGGCAAGGCCTTCTTTGACCAACGGGGAATGTTCGATGAAATGCGGCGCAAAATAACGCTCAAGCGCCCCTACATCACGGTCAGTAAACAGCTCGTGGTGCGCACGCGACACCAAGTCGCGTGGAGATCTATTCTGAATCATTGCGGATGTCCTGTGTCAGTCGTTGGAACTCATCACGTGTTTGATACGCGTATATTCATCGAAGCCATAAGCCGACAGATCTTTACCATATCCGGAACTCTTGAAGCCGCCGTGCGGCGCTTCTGCCGTAAGAGGAATATGGGTGTTAATCCAGACGGTACCGAAATCGAGTTCACGTGACAGGCGCAACGCGCGGCCATGGTCGCGGGTCCAGACACTGGAGGCCAGTCCGTATTTCACGTCGTTAGCTTTCTCTATGGCCTCCTGTTCATCGCGGAACTTCTGCACCGTGATAACCGGGCCGAAAATCTCGGTCTGGATTGCTTCGTCGTGCTGTTCCAGACCGGTAATTACCGTAGGTTCAAAGTAGTAACCCGAACGTTCGGCCTGACGGCCTCCGGTCTCGATACAGGCATGCGCGGGCAAACGTGCAATGAACCCTTTGACCTGCTCCAGCTGACGAGCATTATTGAGCGGCCCATACAGCGCCTTTTCATCTTCCGGATAGCCAAAGCGGGTAGCTTTAGCTGCCGCCACCAGTTTGGCGACGAAGGTATCGTAAACAGAGTCATGCACCAGCACACGCGAGGCTGCCGTACAATCCTGACCCGCATTGAAATATCCCGCGGTAGCAATGGTCTCTACCGCTTTGTCCATATCTGCATCGGCGAAAACAACCACTGGCGCTTTGCCACCTAGCTCCAAATGTGCTCTGGTGAGATTAGCCGCCGCCGAAGAGGCAACCTGCAAACCTGCGCGCACGGAACCCGTGATGGAAACCATAGCTGGCGTTTTGTGTGAAACGACCAAAGCACCCGCGCTGGCATTACCCAACACCACGTTGAATGCACCTATAGGAAAGAACGGAGCGGCCAGTTCAGCCAGCAACAGAGTACTTTCCGGCGTGGTATCGCTCGGTTTGAGTACCACGGTATTACCCGCTGCCAGCGCAGGCGCTATCTTCCATACTGCCATCATCAGCGGGTAGTTCCACGGCGTGACTTGCCCCACCACGCCCAGTGGTTCGCGCCGGATGCTGGTCGTCATATCAGAAAGATATTCAGCAGTCGCTTTACCTTCCAGAAAACGGGCGGCGCCAGCGAAGAAACGGATATGATCCACTGAAGTCGCAATTTCCTCAGAGGCAATCAGATGCTTGAGCTGCCCTGTATTGCGGCTTTGCGCTTCGATCAGACGTTCAGAGTTTTTTTCCACCGCATCGGCTAATGCCAGCAACGCCTGCTGACGTGCTGACGGTGTACTGCGCCTCCAGATCTTGAATGCCTCTTTAGCCGATGCATAAGCTTCATCAACATCCGCTACAGTCGCGTTAGGAGAACACGCATAGATTTCACCTGTGACCGGGCTTACTAGGTCAAAATATTCGGAGCCTTTAGATTCAACATACTGACTATTAATGAAATGCCTGAGCGTTGGTACCGCCATGGTTACCTCCTGATAGATGGGATAACATAAAATATAACCTATAACTTAATATGTTCAATTTTTATATAGATGTTAATTTTTCAACTAAAAAACAAAAATAAAAGAGTAATTAGATACATAGATGTACCTCTCGACACTCCTGTTCAGGAAAATATGCCGATCTGTGAGCAGGATCGATGATTTTTTTAACTTAAAGAAAAGGTTTGGGGGCTATTTCTCGGCAGGATTATTTACAATCGAGTTAATATCAGAGATTGCTCAATTTGCAACATCAATATTAAAAAACGAAGTCTGAGAGAAATTACGTTAAATAACTCGCGACTGAAGTCGCAGCCTTTTAACTGCGACTACGGCGACGAGCCTTATTATTCTATACCCTATGGATTTCAAGATGGATCGCGGCGGCAAGGGAGCGAATCCCCGGGAGCATAGAGAACTATGTGACCGGGGTGAGTGAGTGCAGCCAACAAAGAGGCAACTTGAAAGATGACGGGTATATACATTCACTCATGCTTTATTGACCTCAACCAATAATGTTTGATGAGAGTTTCCGTGTGCAAGCGGGGTTTTACGGGATGATGTCAGCACATTGACACAACCTCCCCAATCAACACCATTTTTATCCGGTTGCCACCATGCGCCGGTCGGCATTGCCACTACGCCGGGGATAATACGTTGAGTTACCTCCGCCGGGATCATAGAAACACCGCGATCATTAAATACCCGAACTAAATCCCCTTGTTTAATTTTGCGTTTTTGCGCATCCAATGGATTAATCCATAACCTCTGGGTTTGTACTTCCTTTAACCAAGGATTTGAATATTGGGTTGAATTAGAGCGGTTTTTCCCTTTCCAGGTAATTAATTGCAACGGGTATTTTTCAGTTAATTTATCCTCCGGCCCTTCGAATGCAGGTATATAATGTGACAATGCAGGGATTTCAGGATGTTGCATGTCGTATAGACGCTTAGAAAATATCTCTATTTTTCCTGAGGGTGTTGGAAATGGATGATTTTCTAGGTCACGAATATTTTTTTCAAAAGCGACATAAGGCGGTATTTTGAAAAGATGTTTGTTTGTCCGTTGTAATTCCTCAAAAGTAGGTAAATTTTCTTTTGGCATAGCTCGACGATTAGATTCCATAATATGAGCTATCCACGCTTTTTCGTCACGACCTTGGCTGAATTCCTGTTCAACTCCCAGCTTTGCGGCCACTTCACGTATCCATTCATAATCAGAACGCCGTTCGAATTCAGGTTCAATCAATTTTGATGACAAAATGAAATAGCTGCCGGTGCCCCAAGGATAGGCAATATTCCAGCGTTCCATAAAACTGGTTTCCGGCAATAAAATATCGGCATATCGGGTGCTTGGTGTTAGATAAAGATCACTGGAGACAATAAATTCAATTTTAGATTCATCTGCCAATATTTTTACTGCCTGATTAATATCCGGGTTTTGATTTGCAAGGTAATTACCGGCCAGTGAGAATAACATACGGATATTGGTATTCAGCTTATCTGCACCAACTAAACCATCTGCCGGAGTAACTTTACTGGCATCATCGGCTGCTTGGACCCAGTTCATTACAGAGATTTTTTCTTTTACCGGGTTTTTACCAAGATCAAGTCCGTAAAGATATTTATTACCCGCAACACTACCGAAACCGGCTGCCCATCCCCCTTTTTTACCCACATTACCGGTTATTGTGGCTAAAATTGTTGAACCACGTGCAACACGTTCACCACAGATATGACGTTGTGGCCCCCATCCCTGAATCAGAGCCGCGGGTTTCGTGCCGGCATATTCGCGGGCAAGTTGACAAATGATATTTGCCGGCACTTTAGTGATTTTTTCAGCCCATGCCGGTGTTTTTACAATGCCATCTTTAGCGCCTGTCAGGTAAGCAACCAAAGATTCATTGGCAGGAACGCCATCCGGCATGTTGTTTTCATCAAAACCAATCGTATAGCGATCAATAAACCCTTTATCGTGCAAATTTTCACTGACAATCACATACATCATTGCATCCATTAATGCATTATCAGTTGTTGGCAGCAAAGGAATCCATTGGTCAGCCAACGAGGAAGCAGAATCAGAATAACGGGGATCGACAACAATAAATTTGGTGCCGTTTTTTTTCATCTTCTGGAAATAGTGATTGGTGTGACCAAAAATAGTTTCAGCCGGATTATGGCCCCAAAGGATCACCAACGGGGTATCTTCTAAGGTATCCAGTGTGCTACCCGAAGTTGCCACACCGTAGGTATAGGGCGTGGCTGCCGCGGTATTGCCCATACTCACGGAATGGTAATATTGTAAATGTCCGCCGGTAATATTGAGTAAACGACGTAACATTTTATCACCTGATGATACACCGCCAATTATCGCGGTATTAACGCTAACATAGCGGCAAGCTGGGCCATATTTCTCAGTAATGCTTTTTAGCTTATCTGCAATAATGGTTGTCGCCTCATCCCAGGAGATTCGTTCAAATTTTCCTTCTCCCCGCTTACCAACTCGTTTCATCGGATATTTTAAACGATCAGGATGATAAACAAATTTGCGATAGCCCTTGCCGCGGACACAAGCTCGCATGATCGGCATTGCTTCATCGAGTTCATGATCAGGTCTGGTGGTTATACGGGTGACAACGCCTTCTCGGACATGTGCTCGGATATCGCATCTTCCTCCACAATCAAATGTACTACAGGTGGGTATGACTTTCGTTTCACTTGTATCAATAACATTAATCGGTAGTGAGTTCTGGTCTGTTTTCTCGCCGGCGGTTGTTTGGCGGGTAGAAACAAAGGGAATAGATATAAGCGCCGCACTCGCTTGAATAAAACGACGACGGCTGGCCCTCAGGTCATTATTCTGTTCATCGGCTTCATCACTTATTTTTTTATGTTTCATATTAGCCTCCACATTGCATCTCATCCGTTGAATGTTATTTAGGAAAAAGGGTTTAAATGCTGATATACCCGTTATCTTTCAAGTTGCCTCTTTGTTGGCTGCACTCATTCACTCCGGTCACATAGCTCGCTATGCTCCTGGGGATTCGCTCTTTTGCCGTCGCGATCCATCTTGAAATCTATAAGGTATAGATCACATTTTATTGAAAATTTTTGCTAAATCTGATTAATAAATTAACGCTGAAATGAATGCCTTAAAATAATTCATGTGATGGGTAGATTCACATAATAAGTGCAACATCGTTAATCTGGAAGTAAACATGTTCGTATTCCCTTAAATAATTCATTCGGTGTTTTCCCACCCCGTGTTTTTCGGGGGCGATT